>CAZION010000137.1:7460-18625 GCA_964540865.1 uncultured Victivallis sp. | reverse complement strand
TTTCCTATTATAAGGTGACGGTGCCTGCTGGACAGACAAGCTGGCAGGTGAAGCTAAGCGCTACTACGGGAGACGTGGCTTTTGCGGTGCGCAAGGGTAGGCTGCCCAACATACGGTCGCTGTCATCGGCGAGTTTCAGTGGATATTATGGCTACCGCTATCCCAGCAGTATTTATGATGGCATTTATGATGGCAGAGGGGGTATCCTGGTGGAGAAGTCGGGCAATGATCACTACGTGCTGCTGCCGACGTATGCGACGAGCAACAATCAGACGGAGACGACGATTCCAGCGGGCGACTACTATCTGGCGGTGCTGTCCCAGGGTGCGACGAACGTCGGGGCGACCGGCAACAGTCTGAACGGGCCGCGGATCGGAACCGGCAACGCGGCCTACACGCTGCTGAGTCACGGCAATGCGCAGACCACCGCACTGGGGGCTCTGACGTTGGGTGGAGTGGACCTGGTGCAGACGGGTGACAGTCTGGAGGGCGGCGAAGTGAAGTTTTATACGTTCGCGGTACCTGCAGGGCTGGCGAGCGTGCAGGTGAGCCTGGAAAACCGCACGGGCAACCCGTGGCTGAATCTGCCGTCTGCGCCCGGACGGCTTGAGGTCATCAACAGCTATGGTTTGGACTGCATGGCTTTTGACGGTTACGGGAGTGCCAGTGGTGCGAGTTTTGTGACATTGGCCAATCCTGCGGCAGGCACCTACACATTGGGCGTCAAGGCGGCCATCAGCGGCAATAGCTACCCCGACGCCACCTACACAATAAGGGTGCAAGGTTTGGCGACGGTCATTGTGCCGTTCGACGGTGGTAGCGCAAGTGTCATTGCGCAGCCCGCCAGCACCTGGCGGTTTTTCCAAGTCGAAGTGCCTTCTGGTGTGTTGGGGTGGGATCTGCGGTTGGTGAACGTGACCTCAGGGACCCCTCGGCTTGTGGTACGGCGCGATCAGCTGCCGGCGTCTCTCAGTAACGGTTGGTTTCAAGGGGGTTACAATTGGCCAAGCGGCAGTCAATGGGCAACCGGCGATGATCTGTCGGGCTACCGCTACGAAGCGGACGGAAGTGACGCATATGGGCGGGTGTTGCACATGGGGATGGGGTTGCCGCTGGAACCTGGGACGTATTATGTGGGGGTGACTAATTATGAGTCCGATATTTTGACGGCTATGAGCTACACTCTTTTGAGCCGTGGAATTGGAGCCGGGCAGAGCATACCTGTGACGGAGTTGAATTACACCGGTGGCGCGGCTACGCTGAGCGATTTGGCGCCGCGTGAGCTTGCCTACTACAAAGTTACGGTGCCTGCGGGGCAGACAAGCTGGCAGGTGAAGCTAAGCGCTACTACGGGAGACGTGGCATTTGCGGTGCGCAAGGGTAGGCTGCCCAACATACGGTCGCTGTCATCGGCGAGTTTCAGTGGATATTATGGCTACCGCTATCCCAGCAGTATTTATGATGGCATTTATGATGGCAGAGGGGGTATCCTGGTGGAGAAGTCGGGCAATGATCACTACGTGCTGCTGCCGACGTATGCGACGAGCAACAATCAGACGGAGACGACGATTCCAGCGGGCGACTACTATCTGGCGGTGCTGTCCCAGGGTGCGACGAACGTCGGGGCGACCGGCAACAGTCTGAACGGGCCGCGGATCGGAACCGGCAACGCGGCCTACACGCTGCTGAGTCACGGCAATGCGCAGACCACCGCACTGGGGAATGTGACGTTGGGCGGAGTGGATCTGGTGCAGACGGGTGAGAGTCTGGAAGGCGGCGAAGTGAAGTTTTATACGTTCGCTGTACCTGCGGGGCTGGCGAGTGTACAGGTGTCGCTGGAAAACCGCACGGGCAATCCGTGGCTGAACCTGCCGACTGCGCCCGGACGGCTTGAGGTCACCAACAGCTATGGTTTGGACTGCATGGCTTTTGGCAGCGAAGGGAGTGCTATACCCAGTGGCGCGAGCTTTCTGACCTTGGTCAATCCTGCGGCAGGCATCTACACGTTGGGTGTCAAAGCGGCCATTAGCGACAGTATCTACCCCGACGCCACCTACACCATCCGGGTGCATTCTCTTTCACCAGTTGTTTTGAATTTCGCTGCGAGCCAGAATGCGGGGAATGGTGGTACGAATTTGGATACGCGTTCATTGGGAGATGGACAAATTGTGTTCTATCGCGTGGAGGTGCCTGCAACACTAGATGGTCAGGCCATTCTCGGTTGGAGTGTCGGGCTCTCATTGGCGACCGGACATACCGACTGGCGGATTTCAAAGACCTACCCTCCCTCGGCAAATAACAGCAACTATATCAGTGCCTCCGACATCCGGACACTCAGTCTCACTCCGCCCTATTTGACTCCAGGCACATGGTATATCCAGGTGCAGGGGCGCGGGCTTGCCACCTATACACTGACGAGTGCGCCGATTGTCCTGCTGAGGCCGGCATGGACGATGCCCGCTCCAGGCGAATCTGTCATCACTCCGGGGTTGTCCGCCACCGGTTCGGTGTTTGCCGATACTGGTTTACGCGAAGACGGTACGCCATTGCCCGATCCTCTGGTAGGCACTGTGACCGACCAGGGCATCGATCTCGCGAATACCGATTATCACTATTACGCGGTAACGGTGCCTGACAATAATGCCGGGCTGTTCCATGCGGAGCTGATAGCAATCAATGGCAATCCCGATCTATATGCCCGGACAGGCAATGTGCCATCATCAGATCGCGCGGAAACATCGGCCACACTCATGCTCGATGGCACGGGCACGGAATACGCTTCATGGGTGCCGGTGAACACGCGCACCCAGGTTAGGCTCACTCCCGGCACATGGTATCTTGCGGTAAAAGCTGGGGGCACAACCAACGCACGCTACCGACTGCGTCTCGCACACGGCAATCCTCTCGCCGGCGGTATCGTACAGGATTTGCCGCTTAGCGGCGGCAATTTCACCGGGCAGTTGCTCATGGCCGGGGATCTCCGGTTTTACCGCGTAACCGTACCGGCCAATGCTCCGGCAACCTGGCAGATCACATACACGCAAACTCAGGGTGACGTGGATCTTATTGTGCGCGATAGCGCAGCACCAGGAATCTCTAGTTTGAACTATGATGCCACCCGCTATCATATTTTCGTCTCAGACTGGCGCAGCGACAACAAGAACCAGGGGCCCTACGCTTATTACCCAAATCAGGGCACTACGATACTCACAACACCGCCGTTGCGGCCGGGGAGTGTTTACTACCTCGGATTCTACGCAAACTCGGATGCCAGTTTTAGTGTCAGTTCCGCCACCACAGGAACTGTGGCGCAGCCTGCTCCCATCTCATTTTACGGCGGTAGTCTCAGCAACGTCTCCGTACCTGCGGGCGGCAATGTCACTTATCGCATCGATGTGCCCGCTGATGCCACGCGGTGGAAGCACACCGCCACCAACGCGGCGAGCATGCGCCTGTTCCTCGAGGAGGGAACAACAGTCGACCTGACACGGCTGTCGACCGTAAACCCACATGCGCAAAGCTCGGGTGCGGTCAACTGGACACTTAATAACTCCCTCGTCAGCACCAACTCCTGGCCCTGGTTGCCCGGCCTCCGCACGTTCTATCTCACGATCCAGAACACAGCCGCAACCGACCAGGCGCTCAGTTTCCTGATGAACGGCAAGAACGCACAGACCGAAGATGAGGACAATGACGGTTTGCCGGATGCCTGGGAGCTTCAGTATTTCGCCTCCATCTACAACTATGACGGGAACAGCGATCCGGACAACGATGGCGTGAACAATGCCACGGAGTTTGCCGATGGCACTAATCCGAAAGATGCGAATTCCGCAAAATACACCCTGGCCGTATCCGCACGGAATGGAACAGCGACCGCGGCCCCGGTGTTTGTGAAATACAATAAAGGCAGCGTGGTAGCGCTTAATAACACAGCAGACAACGGCTATGACTTCATCGGCTGGAGTGGCGGGCCGTTCCGCAACGATGATTTCGCAATCAAGGCGACAGGGACGATTACGATTCCAACCGACGGGATATGGACGTTTGGAGCAAACTCCGATGCCGGAGTGAGGGTCAAAGTGAATAATACGATGATCCTGACTGACGATGGGCCGCATGACTCGCGGGATCGTTTTGGTCAAATCACGCTGACTGCCGGCAGCTATGCAATTGAGGTTGTCTCTTATGAACGTACTGGCGGTGAGAATCTAGAGGTGTTTGCCGCGCCTGGCAGCAAAACCTCCTTCGATAATGCCTTCCGCTTAATAGGTGACACAGCTAATGGCGGATTGGCGGTGCAGACGCTCCAGGGCGGACTGCCGGTTCCTGGTTTCACCGTGCGTCAAGTGGAAGCGCTCTCGACCACAATCAACTATCTCTCAACGGCAGATGCATTACTCGCGGGTACTTATCCCGCCCGACAGGACGTGACAGTGATTGCCGACGTGCTGAACTTCGTGACCTATGACCTGAGCGACGGGCATTTTACGGGTAATGATTTCTTTCCGCTCTCGCTGAGCATGGAGGATAATCCGCTTTCCTTGACAATGAACGGAAATTACGCCGTCACAGCAATGAATTCCATACCTCTCGCCACCGCGCTTGATGGCACGGGACTCGCTTGGACAACAGGGGACAATACGCCGTGGCTGGGTGAGAATTCCGCAACTGCGCAAGATGGTGTGGATTTTGCAGTGAGCGGTCCGGTAGGTGACGGGCAAACCTCGACGCTGCAAACAGCCGTGACCGGCCCCGGCACGCTGACTTTTTACTGGAAAGTATCATCAGCGGTCAGCGATTACCTGAAATTTTTCATCGATGGGAGTTCCCAGACTTCGATCTCCGGTGATACGGTTTGGGCACAGTGCACCTATAATATCGCGGCAGGCAGTCATATCTTGAAGTGGTCTTATGTGAAGGACGATGCCGGCAATGCCGGAGCGGATGCGGGCTGGGTGGATCAGGTCGTATTTGCTCCGCTTCGTTATGCGCTGACTGTCAATGCTTCAGGGGGAACAGTGACGGCCAATCCGCAACAGGCTGATTATGCTCCGGGTGAAAGCGTCCTGCTCACGGCAAGTCCGACATCGGGAAACAGCTTCATCGGCTGGACCGGCGACATCACCGGAAATGCCAACCCTGTGACCGTAATCATGACCGATAACCAAACCGTAACAGCATTATTTGGTCTGGAATTAGGCGCGGCGGTCGACTGGCCTGCAAGCGTCTGGACGAGTGGAGGCAATGGTTCGTGGTATGGTCAAACCGGGGTGAGTTTCGACGGCGTGGATGCCGCACAATCGGGTGCGATTACAGCAAGTCAGTCCACTTGGATGGAAACCACTGTTGCAGGGCCGGCTATGTTGCACTTTAAATGGAAAGTAAGCTCTGAGGCTGGTTGGGATTTATTGCGTTTGTCCATTGACGGAAGCCAACAGTTTGCCATTTCTGGTGATGTTGATTGGCAACAGAAGGATGTGCCGCTTCTTACTACGGGAATACACACCATTCGTTGGACGTACAGCAAAGATGGCTCCGGCAATGCCGGATCGGACGCGGGCTGGGTGGATCAGGTCGTATTTGCTCCGCTTCGTTATTCGCTGACTGTCAACTCTTCCGGTGGGACAGTTACTGCCAGTCCTCAACAGGCCGACTATGCTCCCGGTGAAATAGTAACCCTCACGGCAACTCCGTCTTCAGGAAACACCTTCATCAAATGGACGGGCGGCGCCACTGGCAATGCCAATCCGGTGACTATAACCATGAGCGGTAACCAAACCGTAACAGCGGTATTTGGTCTTGACTTGGGTACAGCGACCGACTGTCCAGAAACAGTCTGGACGATTGGAGGCGATGGTTTATGGTATGGTCAAACTGAAGTCAGTTATGACGGAATGGATGCTGCACAGTCAGGTGCGATTATGGCAAGTCAGTCAACTTGGATGGAAACCACTGTTGCAGGACCAGCTATGTTGCAATTCAAATGGAAAGTAAGCTCTGAGGCTAGTTATGATTTGTTGCGTTTTGCCATTGATGGGAGTGAACAGTTTGCCATTTCGGGTGATGTTGACTGGGAGCAGAAGGATGTACCGATCCCCACAGGAACACACACAATTCGTTGGACGTACAGTAAAGATGGCTCCGTCAATGCCGGATCGGATGCAGGCTGGGTGGATCAGGTGAAAATCCTACCTCCATTCACCTTTACGGTTTCCAGTGGTGCCGCTATAATTACCGGTTATACCGGAAACGGCGGGGATATAGTCATTCCCAGCATGATTGATGGACTGCCGGTCACCGGCATCGATGACTCTGCATTTGAAGGATTCACCAGCTTGACTAGCGTTACGATACCCGCCAGCGTCACCAGTATTGGAAACAGGGCGTTCGCCAACTGCACCCTTCTGACGTATGCGGCTTTCCTTGGTAATGCTCCGAGCATGGGTAGCGAGGTTTTTGATTCATGCGCGCCGGGTTTCACAATACTCTACATTGAAGGCGCACTTGGCTTTACTTCGCTGGGCTACCAGTCGGCAATTGCCTACACATTGATTTACAACTCCGGATTGGGAGGGGCAATCAGCGGAACGACGCCGCAGATTGTCAAACACAGTGCAAGCGGAACAGGAGTAACGGCAGTGCAAAGTTCCGGCTATCACTTTGTTAAATGGAGTGACGATGTGATGACCGCATCAAGGACCGACGGCAACGTCACTGCAAATCTCTCGGTCACTGCGACATTCGCAATCAATACTTACTCTGTGAGCTTCGATCTTGCGGACAAGGGGACGAGAACTGGCGGCGGTGAACTCGGCCAGACAATAAATCACGGAATGGCTGCGACTGCGCCTACAGTGAGCGCGAACCCGGGCTGGACGTTCATGGGCTGGGACAGGACATTCGACAGCATAACGGCGATAACAATTGTCACCGCACAATATTCCCCACTCAACTATACCCTTACCTATGACGCCGGGGGCGGGTCGGTCAGTCCAACGAGCAAGACCGTAACATTTGACTCGGCATATGGGACGTTGGCGACACCGATACTCACCGGCTACACCTTTGCCGGATGGTGGACAGGCGACAACGGGACAGGGTCGCAGGTTACTGCAACCATGATCGTAAGTACCACCACAGACCACACTGTCTATGCCAAGTGGGAGATCAATACTTATTCCGTAACCTTCAATCTTGTGGGCAAAGGAACAAGAACTGGCGACGGTGAACTGAGTCAGACCATTGAGTATGGAAACGCAGCGACCGCACCGACAGTCTCAGGATACACGGGCTGGACTTTTACTGGGTGGAACAAGACTTTTGACAACATCACGGAGAACCTGACTGTGACTGCACAGTGGCTTATCGATTCGCCTGAGATCGGCGACCCGCCTGTGATCGGAGGCACCGGGCCGCAAACAGCGATGGTCGGAGTGCCGTTCACAATGCAGCTGACAATTGAATCATCCCCGAAAAATCCGCTGAAGTCAGTTACGGTTACCGGGCTTCCTGCAGGGCTGAAATACGATGCCAAGACAATGACGATAACAGGCGTGCCTACGGTCGTTACCAACAAGTCTGTGACAGTCACGGCGAAGAACTCGAACAAGACTCCTGCCGTGCTGACCTTCACCATCACAGTGGCTCCGTTACCGGTTTGGGCAACGGGAATCTTCAACGGCTCTTGTGTGGTGAATAATAATTCCGGAACGGCTACCATGACTGTGACAGCATTGGGCAAAGTTACAGGCAAGCTCTCGGCTGGGGGCGTAAACTACGCATTCAGCTCGGCATCATACGCACGACGAGATGAGGACGGAGCATTTTGGATATCTACCGATATTAGTGTCAACAAGGAGGATGCATCACTGATTTTTTCGGTTCACGACTCCGGTTCCGCAGAGATTCCGACATTGTCTGTCGCAGAAGGCTGGCTTGCAAACATACCCGAAGGCGATCCTGAGGTGAAGATGTATCGCAATGTCTGGAAGGACAAAGACGTGGTCCTTGCGGCAACACTCAAACCTTATATTGGTTACTACACGGCAGTTCTTCTGCCTGACGCTGAATACGGCAGCGGCTACCTGACTTTCACTGTCGACAAGGACGGTGGCGTGAAGACGACGGGCAAGCTGGCCGATGGTACCGCGGTATTGCTGAGCAGTGCTTTGACTCTTGATGAAACTGGCCGCGTGTTCACGGTCATTTATACATCACCGGCAGCATACAAGGGTGGCTACCTGTTCGGGATTGTGGAGTTCGTAAAACCTGTGAATCCGGAAGGTGGAGATAAGGTATATCTGGGTCTCTTGGACGGAATACCGTTCCATTGGGAGAGCCGCAACATTCAGGCCACGGCGGACTACGGCGTGGGTTTCCTGCGCATACCTGGCTTGTCTGGCGGTTGGTATGACAATCCGATCAACCTCAGCGATTACTACGAAAATAAACTGACGGTGGGTGGCATAGTAGCTTTCCCGTCGCTATCCGCGGCGGTCAGGTACACGGATTATGATCCGGAATCCATGGCGGAATTCCCGGGCAAGAAGACAATTACGGTAATTGAGGAGGTCGGGGAAGCGGGGGTCTCACCGAACGGCCTTGAGCTGAGTGTGACATTTGCGAAGGGGGTCGGGACCGGCCTGGCCGCTCCAAAGGCGCAGACACCTACGAAGGTGACCGCGCCCGGCGTGAAAGATTATCTGGGCTACAATTATGCAGAGCTGCTTGAGAACCCTACTGGGCTGACATTGAGTTTCACCAGGGCTACGGGAATATTCAAAGGGGGGTTCAACGTGTACTACGACTATATATCTGCGAATAATCTCACACTTGATGTACCACGCCCTACTTGGACGCATGTCATAAAAAAGGCTTCATACGAGGGTGTGCTGACACCCGTGCGGAAAAATCCGGCTGATGGCGGGGGCCGCGGCTTCTACCTATGGGCGGATAAGAGCACATACGACTCAGGCAGGATTGACAGGAACGGTGAGCCAATTTTGACGCTATACCCATTCAACCGGTCGTATGACTTTATCATCCAATCCACAGCCCCATAGCGGACGAGGAGTCTGAAGTATTTTAGGCTGTTGGCCAATATGGTGCAATACAAAAAAGGGATTTGAAAATGCAAGGGAAAATGAAAAAGCATTCTTTCTGGATTAAGTTGTCTCTTGTCGTATTTATCGTATGGGTTTTCGCGGTGTCGCTAAAGGCAGAGCGATTTGGTGATTTCGAGTACATTGACAATGGTGTAGACATCACGATTACTGACTACAATGGCTCTGGAGCTGCGGTGGTTATTCCATCCACTATCAACGGTAAACTGGTCACCGGCATCAACGAGGCGTTTTATCGCTGCACCAGCGTGACGGGTGTCACGATACCTAACAGCGTCACCAGTATCGGAGAAAGAGCGTTCTCTGGCTGCACCGGCCTGAAAAGCATCACAATCCCAGACAGCGTCACCAGCATCTGGAAAAACGCATTCACTCTCTGTACCAGCCTGACCAGCGTGACGATAGGTAACAGCGTCACCAGTATTGGGGATTATGCGTTCTATGGTTGTACCAAACTGACCAGCATCACGATTCCCGACAGCGTTATCAGCATCGGGAAAAGTGCGTTCTATTGCACCGGGCTGAAAAGCATCACGATAGGCAACAGTGTCACCAGTATCGCAGAAAATGCGTTCTCTGTCACCAATCTGACCAGTGTGACAATCCCCGGCAGTGTCACCAGCATCGCGGAAAATGCATTTTATTACACCAATCTGACCGAGTTCATGGTGGTTCCCCAGAATTCCGTATATAGCAGTATGGACGGGGTCTTGTTCAACAAGAACCAGACCTCGATTATTCAATGCCCGCAGGGCAAAACCGGTAGTTATACAATCCCAGACAGCGTCACCAACATCTGGGACTATGCATTCTGTATGCGCAAGCTGACCAGTATTACGATCCCCGCCAGCGTCACCAGCATCGGGGATTATGCGTTCTCTGAGTGCAGACTGACCAGTATCACGATTCCCGACAGCGTCACCCGCATCGGAGAAAGAGCGTTCTCTGGCTGCACCAGCCTGACCAGTATCATTATTCCAGCCAGCGTCGCCAGCATCGGGAAAGAGGCGTTCTTTTACTGCACCGGCCTGACCATTGTGATTATCCCAGACGGCGTAACTAATGCCGGTGTCACCAGCATTGGAGAAAACGCGTTCGGTGGCTGTACCAAGCTGAGCAGGGTCACGATAGGCAACAGCGTTACAAGCATCGGAAACGGGGCGTTCTATGGGGAATATCCCTGTACCAAGCTGAGCAGCGTCACGATAGGCAACAGTGTCACCAACATCGGGGAAAATGCGTTCTATGGCTGCGTCGGCCTAAAAAGCATTGTTATCCCCGCCAGCGTAACCAGCATCGGGAAGAATGCGTTCTATGAATGCACCGGCCTGAAAAGCGCCACGATAAACAATAGCGTAACCAACATCGGAGACGCTGCATTCTATGGCTGCACCGGCCTGACCAGCGTAACGATAGGTGACAGCGTCACCAGTATCGGGGTACAGTCGTTCTATGGCTGCACCGGCCTGACCAGCGTAACGATAGGCGACAGCGTCACCAGTATCGGGGTGCAGTCGTTCTATGCCTGTACCGGACTGAACAGCGTAACGATAGGTGACAGCGTCACCAGTATCGGGGTGCAGTCGTTCTATGGTTGCACCGAGCTGACCAGCGTAACGATAGGCGACAGCGTCACCAGCATCGGGCAAAGAGCGTTCTATGGTTGCTCTGACCTTAAAAGCGTTACGATTCCCAATAGCGTCACCAGCATTGGGGATTATGCGTTCAGGGATTGCAGCAGCCTGACCAGCATCGCAATTCCCGACAGTGTAACCAGCATCGGATACTGTGCATTCTATAACTGCACCGATCTGAAAAGTATTACGCTCGGCAACAGCGTCACCAGCATTGGGGACTATGCGTTCTATGGTTGTACAAAACCGACCAGTGTCACGATACCCGATAGTGTCACCAGCATCGGAAAAAGCACGTTCTCTGGTTGCACCGGACTGACCAGCGTAACGATAGGCGACAGCGTCACCAGCATCGGGGATTATGCGTTCAGGGATTGCAGCAGCCTGACCAGCATCGCAATTCCCGACA
>CAZION010000137.1:0-7360 GCA_964540865.1 uncultured Victivallis sp. | reverse complement strand
GCGTAACCAGCATCGGATACTGTGCATTTTATAACTGCAGCGGCCTGAAAAACATCACGATTTCCGATAGCGTCACCAGCATTGGGGAATGGGCGTTCAGGAATTGCAGCGGCCTGAAAAGCATCACGCTCCCCGACAGCGTCACCAGCATCGGAAAAAACGCGTTCATTCTCTGTACCGGCCTGACCAGCATCACAATCCCCGATGGCGTAACCAGCATCGGATACTGTGTATTTTATAAGTGCTACGACCTGACTAGCGTGATAATTCCCGCCAGCGTCACCAGCATCGGGGATTATGCGTTCTCAGGCTGCAGCCTGACCAGCATCACGATCCCCCACGGCGTCACCAGCATCGGGTTAGAAGCGTTCAGTAACTGCAGCGACCTGAAAAGCATCACGATTCCCGACAGCGTTACCAGCATCGGAGACGATGCATTCAGAAATTGCAGAAGTCTGACCAGCATCACGATCCCCTACGGTGTCACCAAGATCGGGAAATATGCGTTCTGTGGCACCGGCCTGACCGGTATCACGATCCCCTCCAGCGTCACCAGCATCGGAGAAGAAGCGTTCAATGGATGCAGTGATTTGAAAAGCGTCACGATTCCCGCCAGCGTCACCAGCATCGGAGATTATGCGTTCGGTAATTGCAGCAGCCTGACGAGTGTGGCTTTTCTGGGAAATGCCCCGAGGATGGGGAACAATGTCTTTTATTCATGCGCTCCTGCTTTCGAGGTGTACTATCTTGAGGGAGCAAGTGGCTTTGTCTCGCCTACATGGAGCTACCCTTCATCAATTTTGTCACACAATACTTTTACCCTCAGCGTGAATTCCTCGGAGGCCGCATCGGTTCCGATCACAAGCACAACCGGACATAACGGAACTGCGAACTACACTGTTTCATCAATAGGTGGCGGAACGAATGTCTCTCTGACCGCACCGGATATTGCAGGGATGAACCTAATTGGTTGGACCGGCACTGCGACCAGTCCTCTCAAAACCATCACCTTCCCGATGACCTCCAACATAACCGTCACTGCGAACTATGCAATCTGCACTTATAATGTCACCTTTGACCTTGCCGGAAAAGGAAAGAGAACCGGTGGCGGTGAACTAAGCCAGATAATAAACCAAGGAAGCGGGGCAACTGTGCCTACTGTCACGGCAAACGCCGGATGGGTTTTCAACGGATGGGACAAGGTATTCAACAACATAACGGAGGTAAAGGTTGTCACCGCACAGTACTCCACAGCAACATGCAACGTCGAATTCGACCTGGCGGACAAGGGGACAAGAACCGGCGGCGGTGAACTCAGCCAGACAATAGGCTACGGAAGCGGAGCAACCGCTCCGAGAGTAACGGCGAACACAGGATGGACTTTTATCGGATGGAATAGGGCATTCGACAAGATAAAGGCGGTAACAACCGTCACCGCCCAATATTCCCCAATCACCTGCATGGTAACCTATGATCCCGAGGGCGGATCGGTCAGCCCGACAGGCAAGACTGTGTCCTTTTTCTCAGCCTACGGGGTTCTGGCAACACCGACGCGCGCCGGCTACACCTTTATCGGCTGGTGGACAGGCGACAACGGCACTGGAACACAGGTTGCTGCGGCCAGGCTCGTCAGCACCACAGAGAACCATACTCTTTACGCCAAATGGATTGTCAGTAATTACACCGTCAACTTCGATCTCACGGATAGAGGTACGAGAACAGGTGGTGGCGCCCTGACTCAGACTATTGAGCATGGAAACTCAGCGACCTCACCGGCAGTATCAGGATACTCTGGCTGGACTTTTACGGGTTGGGACAGGACATTCGACAACATTACCGCGAATCTGGCTGTGACGGCACAGTGGCTTATCGATCCGCCTGTGATCGGTGGTCCACCCGTGATCGGCAGTCCGGGACCGCAAAAGGCAATCATTGGCGTACAGTACAAGTTGCCGTTGACTATAGAATCCGCACCAGGCAGTCCGTTGAAATCCGTGACAGTGGCCGGGTTGCCTACGGGGCTGAAGTACGATGCCAAAACAATGGCGATAACCGGCGCACCTACGGTGGCAGTAAACAAGACCGTAACGGTAACCGCAAAGAACACGGGCAAGACTCCTTCCGTGCTAACATTTGAAATTGCAGTAGAGTCACTACCCGCCTGGGCAACAGGGACTTTCAGTGGCTCGTGTGTGATAAATAATGATTTTGGAACGGCGGTCTTGACTGTGACAGCATTGGGCAAAGTTACAGGCAAGCTCTCGGCTGGGGGCGTAAACTACACTTTTAGCGCGTTGACATATGACATCGAAAGCGATCCGACAAAAGGATTCTTCTGCACGGTGGATGCAACGGCTGACAAAAAAAGCCTGCCTCTATCCTTTACGGTAGGCAACTACGGAACCGCAGAAGCCCCGTCCCTGTCCGTAGTGGAAGGTTGGTTTACTGATGAAGCTGAAGGCGATCCTGAAGTGAAAATGTATCGCAACATATGGAAGGATAAAGACACGGACATGACGACAACACTTGCACCTTATATCGGCTATTACACGGCAGTTCTGCCTGGCGGTGATGAGTATGGCAGTGGCTACCTGTCCATTACAGTTAACGAGGGCGGGGACGTAAAGACAGCTGGAAAACTTGCTGATGGCACCGCGTTGTCGCTGAGCGGAACGCTTATTTTTGACGAGACCGGTCGCATGTCAGCGGTTATTTACATATCTCCGACTGCATACCAGGGCGGTTGCCTATTCGGATTGGCGGAATTCGTGCCAGAGGGGGGATCCGTATTTCTGCGCCTCTTGGACGGGACTAAGTTCCTATGGGAGAATCGTAATCCACTGGCGACGGAAGTTTATGATAAGGGGTTTGACAGAGAACTCGGACTCAGCGGCGGCCGGTATGACAAGTTGTTCAACCTACGCGATTACTACGGAAACAAATTGACGGTTGCTGGCGTAGGGACGACTTTTCCGTCGTTGTTCGCGGCGGTCAGGTACACGGATTTCGATCCTGAATCCATGGCGGAGTACCCTCCCAAGAAAACTACTACGGTAATTGAGGAGGTCGGGGAAGCCGGGGTCTATCCGAACGGAGTAGTGCTGAAAGTGACGCCAGAGACGGGTACTGTCGGGACCGGACTGGCTGCGCCAAAGGGGCAAACACCGTCGAAGTATCCTGGTACCGGTGAGTACAATTACGATAAGTTGGATAACCCGACCGGGCTGACAATCAGCTTAACGCATGCGACGGGTATATTTAGAGGGTCATTCAACGTGTACTACGACTATATATCGGCGCAGGATAACACCACAGATAAGCTGCCAACGTATGCGCATGTCATAAAAAAGGCTTCATACGAGGGTGTGTTGACGCCTGTGAGAAACCCGATTGACGGCGATAACATCGGAGGGCGCGGCTTTTTTCTGTGGCCGGGAAAGGACACATATGCTTCGGGCAGAGTTGACAGAAACGGCGATCAGATTTTAATACCATACTCGTTCAACTGGTCGTATGACTTCCTGATAAATAACGAGCAGTAGATGAACTGGATGCAAGTGCCGGCATCAGGCAGACGAATCAATGTCGTGGCTTCGGGGTTTGTGAAATAAACTGGGACATGGTGTAGGTTACGCATTCTGATTGAAAAGGGTTGCATAAAAGCAGGTTTCGCAATATCTTAGATTCCCTATGAAGCAGGAGCCGGAAAACCGGTCCCTTTTTTTTATTCATTCATTCAACTTCTGGCTCAATTGGATCAGAAGTTTCGGAAGGTTCAGGAAATAAAGCTGTCTGTCTTTCTGATTGTAATACTCCGTGAAACCCAGAAGCAATGGGCTGGAGCCGACCACCCGTAGATTCCGGTCATTACCCTGATTTCCCCGTTCGGAAAAGCACCTGTTTACAGCAACAAACCCTTGATACTTCTGGATCTCTGGACTATCTTCCATACTGCATGAAAATCACAACTGCCCTTATGGTAACCTGGAAACAGTCATGTGTTTGCAAAAACACCGTATTGTTTTACATGCAACAAAAAAGAAGAAAGGGGAATGAAAGATGAATGAAATAATGGCGATAGCGGGCGGCACCTGGAGAAGGATCCTTAGGATGCGCGTGGTCTATTTTCTGATCCTGTGCGTATTGATCCTGATCGGGAGCGCCTACAACTACGACATCCTCTCGATGGGGATGCACAAACAGCTGATGGTTGACGTGTCCCTTGTGCTGAACACGATTGCGGCAATCCTGATAGCCGTGTCAATCACGTTTGAAATCCCGAAGGAGCTTAAGGAGGGTGTTGCATCAACACTGCTCTCAAAGCCGCTCGGCAGGACGCAGTACCTCGTCGGCAAGCTTGTAGGGATAATCATTACCGGCATTGTGATAACTGGCCTGATAACGCTCGGCTTCATGTTTGTATTCAACACGGCTTTCGGGGAAGTCACGTCCTCCATGATAATGGGACATGTACTCATAATGGCGAGCGTAATACCAATGTCCGCCATTGCAGTTCTCTTCTCGGTGTTCATTCCCGACTTCCTCGCCGCTACCGCCACGGTGGTAGCAATCTGGTTTGCCCATGCAACATCATCAATGTCGAATGTGAAATTCCTGTATGGCGGAATACTTCCGGATCTGAACCTCTATAACCTCCGCTCTGAAGCGGTTTACGGTGGCATCAGTTCGGGGTATATCCTTGTCGCGTTTGTATGGGGCATAGTTTTCAGCGTTTTCGCAACAACCTTGGCAAGCCTCATATTCAGTCAAAAGGATCTTAAATAAACTAAAGGAAACATACGAAATGAAGAAATCACTTGTTGTTCATATTCTGGTAATGGTAATAGCGGCGGCCGCCGGATCTTTCATAGCATCAACCCTGCTGACGGATCAGAACAAGCAGGCTTCGGCCAGAATCAAGGTATGCCAGAAATCAGCGTGCGGATTCAATAAATTCATCGCAGACGTAGAGTGGATGCTTTTCATCAACTACTGCGGCTCGATCAACTCAATAAAGAAAGACAATGTAAATGAAGTCTGCGCAAAGTTGGAATCAATAATCAAGAATGATCCTGATTTTGAGAAAGCCTACGAGGTTGGCGCAAATATGATCTCGAACGAAGCCCCGGAGAAGGCTCTTGAACTCCTGAAGATAGGATGCGACAATCCCAGGCTGAGTTCCAATTCTAAAATCCCGTTCATGGCCGGGTTCATACTGTCACGTTATATCGACAAGAAAGATCTGCCTGCCGTCACTAAAAAACTGAAAACCGATGCCGAAGGTTTCTTCGAAATGGCCGCAACGAGAAGCTTTCCTGCGGAGAGGTATGTGATTTCCTATCTCATGAGGACAAAAGCAGCGAAGCTCGGCAAGACATGGAAACCGCAGGGCGCAAAGCTGGCAATCCAGATTGTCAATGACAAACACGCACTGCTCTGCGCATGGTTAAATGAAATGAGCATTGAACATAAAGGAAAAAGCAGCGAAGACAGCAGCGCTTCAACTTCCATATTCCAGAATACCAGGGAGGATTTAACCGGTAAAGTACTTCGGATTGCGTCCAGCCTGAACGAGGAATATCCCGATGACCCGAATATCGCAAAGACAATAAATGAACTGAAATCCACTCTTCTTAAAGGACAGAACTTCTGCGGCAAATGCCTGACAGTATATGCTGCCGGAGACAAGTACTGTTCCGCCTGCGGATTAAAGGTTGTCGTTTATGGTGCCTGCGACAAATGCGGTGCCGTGAAGAAGGGAGCCCACTGCTCGGCATGCGGTGAGCCGAAGGATGAAAACAGGAAATAATCAGAGAATCAGGTTTCTCTGCTGTAAAACATAAATCATATAATAAGACACAACCTGGTGAAGCCTGTCTGCAATCAAGTGATGTCGTAGCAGATGCCCCGGTATCCGTTGAATTCATTGTTATGGCCGTAAAGGGGGATGCCGTTTACTTGTATCGTCCTGTAAGAACCGTCCTTATGCATGATTTTACGTTTTGAATCTAAGAACGGCTTCGGATTGTTCATCACATCATCCATGAATGGAATGATGTCCGCCGCCTCGGAAGGTGCCATTAATTCAGCGGGTGTTTTGCCAATGACTTCTTCTGGAGTGTATCCGATAAGTTCCTTAACCCTGCTGTTTGCGTATGTAAAACGCATTTTAGAGTCAATCTCCCATATCCAGTTCTTCGTAATTTCGCTCATATCACGGAATCTGCATTCGGATTTTTTAAGCTCGGATTCATATCTTTTAATCATTACGAAAACAGTCATCAAGGATATAATGAGAGCCGGCGCCGCAAGCATAACAAAGACAATCAGCATGCAGTTTTCGAAATAACTCGCATCGTCTTCCCTGCTGACAAAACCATTGATCTGATTGGAAATCCGCTCCATCCCCCTACGGTAAGCGTTCTTTTCCTTCTCATATTCCGGGCTGCTCAGAAGGGCTGATGCCGCCTTGTCCTGTCCTATATGAATCAGTTCAAAAGCCCGGTTTTCAATGGAAACCCGCCTAATGTTTGCCGCATTGGTTTTCGCAACCGCAGTCGACATGCCCAGTTCCTTCCCCATCTCCAACGCTTCTGTTATGGCGCTGTTTAACTTGGGTTCGTAGCTGCGATATCTATCTTCCCAGTTTTTGTCTCCGGTAACTGTCGCCATTCGTGCCGACATTGTGAGAACCTCGTCGAGATTGTCAATTATCCCGGACAGTTCAGTGAGACGGAGGCATTTCCGGGATGAATCCAGATCAAGATAAGAATTCCAGGCATAGAATATAAGAACTCCGAAGAGTCCCAAGTTCAACAGTGCAATCAGTATTGCGGATTTCCTGGGAAAAGTGGGAGGCATTGATAGAATTTTAGAATACGCTCGCATACAACCCCCATTCAGAGTGCTCGGCATCGGCACCGTTAAATTGTTCTTGCTACACTCGGTCAAATTGTAAAACAATATACAATATCAGTGCGTTCTGTACTTTAAAGCATGTGTTAGCGGATAGGCCGGAACTATTTCATGCCAAGGACAATCCTGCATGCCCGGTCGCAAGAGGAATCTGATTATATAAAAACAACTTGATTCTTCGTAATCTCAGGGTTAGCTTCCGTACATTATGAAAATCAAAATTCCTGTCAGTGTTGATTTGCGGGGTGGGGAGGAACTATTCGAGAAGGCATTCCTGAACTCCCCCATCGGCATGGCTTTGATCTCACCAGAAGGCACGTGGCTAATGGTCAATTCCAGCTTATGTTCGATAGTCGGTTACTCTGAATCCGAACTCCTGAATAAGACATCTCAGGATATTACCCATCCCGACGACTTAGATGCTGAGTTAAACTATGTGCACCAA
>CAZION010000136.1:0-18649 GCA_964540865.1 uncultured Victivallis sp. | reverse complement strand
AATCCAGCAATCCATAAATCCATTAATCCGTCATCCTGTGGGATGACTGTGAAAATTTTCCATTCCCTTGATGACGTGGACATATCGTGAACACGTTGGGCATAGAATTATGAAATTTCTCACCGTCAGAGAGCTACGGGGCAATTGCGCCAAAATATGGAAGCGGTTGCTGGAGGAGATGGAAATGATTGTCACAAACAACAGAAAACCTGTCGCCATCCTTTCTTCCATATCAGAGGGAAGCCTCTCGTCCATACGTCGTGCGCGGACCTTTAAGGCGGTGCTCAGTATGCAGGAGAAATCAGCGCGAACTGGCTTGGACAGGCTATCTTCGGCTGATATTGACAAAGAAATTGCCGAAGTCAGACAGGCCATAGGAAATGAAGCAGGCATTTTCCTGAAAAATGCAGACATGGAATTCAAGTTCTTTCACCATCCAGCTTCATTGAATATTACAGGAAACAGATCAAATCTGCCGGAATTCACTACTAACAGCGAGAGAAGCCGGACGATCTCCTTGAAAATGGTCCTTTTGCCACTATTATATAACCATATCAGTTACATTTTATAACCAGAGACCGCAATGAAATCAATAACAGTCAGAAACATACCGGATGACGTTCTGGAGGCTGTCAGGATTCTCTCGGCAAAAGAGCGGAGGAGCCTCAACAATGAACTTGTCGTCATTATCGAAAACGGTATTAAAAGCCTATATTCATCCTCGGAAGAGTCAACTGCTGGCATAAAGACGGATCCGTGGAGGAAGCTTGCCGGAAAGTGGAAGGACAAGCGAAGCTCCAAGGAGATAATTGACGACATTTATTCTTCCCGGACAATTGGAAGAGATATAAAGCTGTGATCCTATTAGATACGGACATCTGCATTGAACTTCTGAGGGGAAACGTCAAGGTTGTGCCCCACATGCAAAAAAATTCTGGAGACATTGCAGTTTCCTTCATTACCGTAGGAGAGCTTTACTACGGGGCATTCAATTCTAAAGACTCGAAATCTAATTTGGCACTTATCGGGACTTTCCTTGAAACTTTACCTGTGATTCAAAGCGACAACGGGATCATGGAGAAATTTGGGGAATTAAAAGCCAAGCTGCGAATAAAAGGATATATGCTTCCGGACGCTGATATCATCATCGCATCCACCTGTCTTGAGAAATGCAGCAAGTTAGTAACTGGAAACATAAGGCATTACAATCGGTTTGAGTCCATTAAACTTGAAGACTGGACTAAATGATATCCGGATTGAATTTAACGAATTTTATTATATTTTTGTATTTTCAGTGGTTAAATAATTAAAAATTTGAGGTTCTTCAATGAAAGTTCCATTGCTTGATTTAAAAGCTCAGTTCAATCCGATAAAAAATGAAGTAATGGCTGCTGTAGAAGCGGTCTTCGAATCTCAACAGTTCATCAACGGGCCCCAGGTTAAGGAACTTGAAAAGCAGATTGCCGCATATTCCGGATGCAAATCCGGAATCGGGGTTTCAAGCGGAACCGACGCCATCCTCTGTGCGCTCATGGCCCTAGATATAAAAGCCGGCGATGAGGTAATCACGACACCGTTCACATTCTTCGCGACAGCGGGCTGCATATGGCGCGTCGGAGCAAAACCTGTATTTGTTGACATCGACCTCAAAACATACAATATCGACATAAATAAAATCGAAAAGGCGATCACAAAAAAGACAAAGGCAATCATGCCGGTCCACCTTTTTGGACAGGTCGCAGACATGGATCCCATCATGGAAATTGCAAAGAGGCACAACCTCTTTGTAATTGAAGATGCCGCTCAGAGCATCGGTGCTTCCTACAAAGGCAAGAAAGCCGGTTCTATCGGAACTGTTGGATGCTTCAGTTTCTTCCCATCTAAAAACCTGGGCACCGCCGGCGACGGCGGAATGATTGTTACCCAGGATTCAGCTCTGGGCGAAAGACTTGAAATGATGAGGGGACATGGATCAAAACCGAAATATTTCCATCAAGTTGTCGGTGGTAATTTCCGTCTTGACACTCTTCAGGCGGCAATTCTATTAGTAAAACTTAAGCATCTCGACAATTGGTCTGCAGGACGTAGAAGCAACGCTGCAAAATATGACAATCTCCTGAAAGACATGCATTTCATTATCAGGCCGCATATCGAACCGCACAATGTCTCCATCTATAATCAGTATGTGATACGCGTTCCGAAAAGAGATGAACTGAGAAAGTTCCTCACGGAAAAAGAGATTGGAACAGAAATCTATTATCCTCTCAGCCTTCATGAACAGAATTGCTTCAAGGATCTCGGGCACAAAAAAGGAGATTTTCCGAATTCCGAAACGGCCGCCGCGGAAACTGTAGCCCTGCCCATTTATCCGGAACTCACATCCGAACAGATCAAGTACGTGGCTGACAGCATAAAAGAATTTTACAATTAATAGATTTCGCGGAAATTTATAAATGAAAATTCTACTCTGCGCAGATGACAAAAGTGCGAACACTTTGGCCTGGGCAAAGGGATTCAGGGAACTTGGAGCTGAAGTCCTGGTCGCATCCGTCAGAGCAGAGAAAAATGCCGACGGAGTGGTTGCCCTAGGCAATCCCCACATTCCCGCAAGACTTAATTTCCTCCTGTCCACGCGCAGACTCCGCGCCCTCATCGGCAGCTATAAACCGGACATACTGATAGGATACCGGATCACAAGTTACGGCTATCTCTGTTCATGCTCCGGATTCCACCCGCTGGTCCTCGCCGCCCAGAACGAACAGATCACATACCTTCCAAAGCCGAATCTATTCAGGAAAACAATACTAGAGTTTTTTGCCAGGAAGGCCATACGCAAAGCAGATCTCATCCATGCATGGGGAGAGAACATGCTCGGCAGGCTGGTGGAACTCGGTGCCGATGAAAGGAAAATCCTTGTCCTTCACCGCGGAATAGATCTAACCCTCTTCACAGCTTCCACCCGAAAACCAGATGCAAAGAATCCTGTTTTCATTTCCTCGAGATCCCTCTTCCCGGAATATAAGATAAACAGGATTGTAGAAGCCTTCTCCCTCCTCCTCAAGAGAATCCCGGACGCAAGCCTCAAGATCATAGGAGAAGGCCCTGAAAAAATCAATCTGATCAACCAGACCAAGGAGCTAGGCATATCCGGAAAAGTTGAATTCCCGGGCAAACTCTCTGCATTGGAAGTGGCGGCTACACTGAAGAATTCGGACATCTATGTTTCCATAATAGAATCAGAAGGCGTATCAAGTTCTCTCCTGGAAGCATGCGCGTGTGGCGCTTATCCGATTGTGACCGACATGCCAGCGTCCAGAATGCTGATGGAAAACGGCAAGAACGGCACACTGATAAATCCGGATATAACAATTTCTGATCTCGCAGAGACAATGGCTAAGACCGCGGAAAACACCGATCTGCGCAAGGATGCGGCAAGAATAAACATTGAACTCATGAACGATAAGTTTGATTTCAGGAAAAACATCGTCAAATTCTTGGAAACCTACGGGAACCTCGCAACTCTGAATATCCAAGACGCTCTGCCCAATAAGAAAATTTTTCCGGGACGGAAAAATTAAGAAGGGAATATAGGAAACGGAACAAGGCCAACATGTGTGGAATATCCTGCATAATAAGTAAAGACCGGACTCTTGATGAAACCGTGCTTTCCCGTTTCACGGACTGCATAGGTCACAGGGGACCTGACAGCCGGGGCGTTGCGAAATTCGCAAATTCCAGCGGGCTTCCTGAAATATCACAGGGTAATTTTTTTGTCGGTCTTGGACACAGGAGACTTTCAATCATCGACCTGTCAGACGCCGGTTCCCAGCCGATGTTTTCCACCGATAAGGAATTCGCGATAGTCTTCAACGGGGAAATATACAATTACATAGAAATCAAGAAGGAACTGGAAAAAGAAGGCGCCGTATTCAAGTCTCACACCGACACTGAAGTAATAATTGAAGCATACAGGCGATGGGGAAATCAATGCCTGTCGAGATTCAACGGGATGTGGGCGTTTGCCATCCTGGACAGGAAAAAGAGGAAGATATTGATTTCGAGGGACCGTATCGGAGTCAAGCCTCTCTATTATTACAGAAACGGCGACGTGATTGCCATCGCCTCGGAAATAAAACAGTTCTTCGAAATTCCGGGATTCCGGAAGGAACCGAACACAGATGCCTGCCTTTCATATCTTATCACCGGCTACGAAATGCCACCGGCTACCTTCTTCAAGAATGTTATGACATTCCCGCCAGGCTGTTTTGCCGAGATTGATCTTGATTCCCCCGAAGTGAAGCCTGAGCAATTCTGGACTCCGGAAAAATTTCCCGTCAGAAAATACGAGGAAGATGAGATCGTATCCCGTATCGGGGAAATTTTTTCCGCATCAGTTAATTTCCGGCTGAGATCTGATGTCCCTGTTGGCGGCTGCCTGTCAGGCGGACTTGATTCATCTGCGATATTCGTCGAGATGAAGCAGCTTCAGCCGTCACAGACCTTCAACGCATTCTCGGCCTGTTTTGACGACCCCGCTATCGATGAGCGGAAGTTCATGAAAAGCATAATCGGCAAAACAGGAAGCAGACACATCGAGATTTTCCCGAACGCCGATGAATTCATCTCCGATCTTCCGGCCTTCCTGCACCAGCACGACGAACCTGTCGGCAGCATCAGCATGTATGCCCAGTATAAAATCATGCAAGCCGCCCGGCGTGAAAAGATACCTGTGCTCCTGGACGGACAGGGCGGTGACGAACTTTTCTCTGGATATTGGCCTTCATATTTTCTCATGTTGAAAAATTTTTACAGGAATAAAAATATTTTCCCCATCTTTAAACATTCAGTCGGAACATTATTCGGAGGCAACACAGAGCTTCTTTCGCAGGCGTTCTCACATCTCTCGGAATACAGGAAAAGGGATTCGAGGGCCCTCCCCTTCACTATAAACAAGAAATATATGGAACAGCTTGAGGGCATAAGCACTCTGAAATGGCACCGGGAGGCGCAGAATTTATCGCCTTGCGAATATCGCAAAGCCGAGATCTTCAAGATACATCTTCCACGCCTGCTGAAATGGGAGGACCGGAATTCCATGGCGTTCTCAATCGAGTCCAGGGTTCCCTTCCTTGATGTGAACCTCGTGGAACTCGTTCTTTCAGTAAATCCGGAAATGAACATGAGAAAAGGGTGGACAAAATATCTCTTCAGGAAGGCCATGAATTCAAAACTTCCCAAAGACATATGCTGGAGGAAGGACAAGAAAGGGTTCGAGACTCCGCAGGAGAAATGGATGAAGTCAGGCTCGTTCAACAAATATCTCATAAACTGGGCCGCTGAAAAAAATCATCCTGTATCAGAATTCATAGCCGACGATTTCCAGGAAATCCAGATGAAGATCATCGATGGAAGCTTCGACGCAACAAGGATGTTCAGGCTGTTCTGTCTGGATTACTGGATGAAGAACTTGGCCAATTGTTAGTTGTTTATTGTCAGTTGCAAAAAGGAGAATTAAGGAACCATGCACCTTATGGCAAGAAGTAACTTTGAAAACTTGACCGTCTATAGATTATCCGAAAACTTGGCGGACAAGATATGGGAGATTGTCAAAAATTGGGATACGTTTACAAGAAACACTATTGGGGAACAGCTAGTAGATGCCGCTAACAGCATCGGTGCAAACATTGCCGAAGGGACAGGAAGGGGAAGTTACGCAGATAATAAAAGATTTGTTCGGATCGCTCGAGGATCCTTATATGAAACAAAACATTTCCTCAGGAGAGCCTACAGGAGAAAATTGCTTGATGAATCCCAAGTTAATGAATTGACTGTGATCATAAATGAACTGACGCCAAAACTAAATGCATATATCAATTCAATTGGACGAAATGCAACTGACAAATGACCATTAACAACTGACAATAACATGAAGCTAATAATCTTAACACAATATTATCCCCCGGAGCATGGGGCGCCGCAGAACAGGTTGCATGACCTGGCGAGGCGCTGGCTGTTGAAAGGACATGATGTAACTGTCCTTACTGCGATGCCGAACTATCCCACAGGAAAAATTTTCCCGGAATACCGTGGAAAATTTATTTTCACTGAGGTTATTGACGGGGTCAAGGTAATGCACTGCTGGATTCTGCCTTCAGAAAAGAAGAGCACTGTCAGGCAGCTCATATGCTATTTCTCATTCGTGAAATCCGCCGCTCTCTTCGGCATGTTCAAACTCGCGAAATCAGATTTCCTCATATGCGAGTCCCCTCCTCTTTTTCTAGGATTCACAGCTCTTTTCCTGAGTTTTATAAAAAGGACAAAACTCGTAACGAACATCAGTGACCTATGGCCCGAGAGCGCCGTTCAGCTTGGAATGATTGGAAAAGGACCTGCCCTGAGCTTCCTTGAGTGGTTCGAAAAACTACTCTACAAAAAGTCAGTTATTGTCTCATGTCAGACGGAAGGGATTGTTGACGGGGTCAAAAAAAGGCATCCGGGTGCCAGGACATTTCTTTTCCCCAACGGTGTTGATCTTGAGATGTTCACGCCGTCAACCCCTGACGCCGCACTCAAGAAGGAACTTGGCATTCCAGAAAGCTGTTTCATAGTCGGATATGGTGGGAACCATGGCAGATCCCAGGCGCTGGAACAAGTCCTTGAAGCGGCCCGTATTCTTCAGGATCAGAAAATTTTCATTGCGATATTCGGAGACGGACCGGAAAAACCTGCTCTTGTAAAAAAGACTTCAGAATCAGGATTGAAGAACATAAGATTCTATCCGTCACAGCCAAGACAGAAGATGTCGCAGATCCAGGCGTTGTGGGATATCGCCCTAGTACCCTTGAAGAACATTCCACTTTTTGACGGGGCCCGCCCTTCAAAGATGTTCGAACTTATGGGTGGGCAGATTCCATTCATATTCTGCGGAAAAGGCGAAGGTGCGGAAGTCGCGCTGAAGAGCGGATGCGCAAAAGTGGTCCCACCTGAGAATCCTGCGGAACTCGCAGCCACAATTCTGGAACTTTCTAAACTTCCTCCGGTAAGCCGCAATGAAATGGGATTGAAAGGCAGGGACTTTGTCGTAAACTTCTACGACCGTGCGAAACTCGCAGAAGAATTCATGCGGGAATTGGAAAGCATATTGTAATAGAATTGCTTTTATTCTTATTTTGATAATATTATTTTTATTTACTTGATAGGTAAATGATTTGTGGATATAGTATTCAAATCTAAAAAGCTGGAGAGAATCTTCAATTCAGAGCGCGAGCTTCAAAGAGAATACGGTAAACAGGCTGAAGCAATAAAAAGGCGCATGGCAGTTTTAAGGGGCGCAACATGCTTAGAACAAGTTTCACATCTTCCTCCAGAAGGATGCCATGAGCTACATCCTCTTAAATCCGGCAAATATGCAGTGTATTTGAAACACCCTTGGAGACTTATTTTTTACGTTGCAAACAATCCAATTCCGGTAAAAGAAGACAGCGGAGTGGATAAAACCAAAGTCACAGCAATAGAAATTCAATCCGTGGAGGATTATCACTAATGAGCATTTCAAATCAATACAATCCTGATTATTCAGTGCATCCCGGGGCAATACTTGAGGAGACGCTTGAAGCCAGAGGATTATCCAAGAAGGAAGTAGCTGACCGTTGCGGAATCTCCCCAAAGCATCTCAACCAGATTCTACATGAGAAGGCGGCAATAGTTCCTGATGTCGCCATAAGTCTCGAAAAAGTTCTTGGCATAGCAGCCAATATCTGGACAAATATCCAGAGCAATTATGAACTCAGCTTGGCACGGTATCAATCTTTAAAGATATCCTCGGAAGCATACCAATGGACAAGACGTTTTCCCGTGAATGAGATGACTAAAAGGAATTGGATTAGCATTCCTTCAAACAAAGCTCAAATGGCAAATTCCCTTTTGCAATTCTTTGGTGTCAGCAATACTAATGCCTGGGAAAAATGGTTTGGGGAATTACAGGTTAGTTACAGATCTTCGCCTTCTTTCAAACAGGCGCCTGAAGCCGTTTCCGCATGGCTCAGGCAAGGGGAAATCCTTTCCCAGAATATTCCCGCCGTTTCTTTTGATGATGCAAAGTTTAAGTCAGTGCTCGAAGAAATAAAAGCCTTGACTGTAAAATCCCCGGAAATATTCGAGCCTGAAATGAAAAAAAAGTGTGCCGCTGCTGGCGTAGCCTTGGTCTTTCTTGAAGAATTACCTAAAACGCACCTGAGTGGAGCCACCCGTTGGCTGTCAAAAGACAAGGCTTTAATCATGCTTAGTCTTCGGCACAAAACAAATGATCACTTCTGGTTTTCGTTCTTTCACGAGGCGGGACACATTCTCCTCCACGGCAAGAAAATGCTGTTCCTCGACGAAATAAAACACAGTAATGCCGAAGCTGAAAAGGAAGCAGACCGTTTTGCCGCAAACATGCTGATTCCAGAAAAAGAATATCGATCCTTTTCGGAAAACATGAGCCGTGCCGACAAGACCTGTATAAAACAGTTTGCCCGTAAATCTGGAATTGCCCCAGGCATAGTTGTTGGGAGACTCCAGCACGACAAGGTTATTGACTATTCAGAGATGAATAATCTGAAAGAGAAGTTCTGCCTTGTTGAAAACCATACTAACATGTGAATTTGTTTAGACTGAAAGATGCTGAACACAGACAGTCGGATACGATAGACCATGAGCAAACCTAAAAAACCTATAATCGCAATATGCTACGACTTCGATGGAACTCTATCGCCGAAGAACATGCAGGAGTACAATTTCATTCCTGAGCTAGGGGTAAATCCAAAAGACTTTTGGAAAGAAGTGCATACAAGAGCTAAAGAGCAAAATGCTGATGCTATTTTAACCTACATGTGCATAATGCTGGATAAGGCTAAATCAAGCAGGGACGTTCAGATAACTCGTAAAGCTTTCATGGATTATGGGAAAACTGTAGAATTGTTCCCCGGGGTAATTGACTGGTTTCAGAAAATTACAGCTTTTGGTAAAGAATATGGGGCAAATATCGAACACTACATAATATCTTCCGGCATCAAGGAAATGATTGAAGGTACAAAAATCGGCAGGAAATTCAAAAAAATCTACGCTTCGTCTTTTATGTATGATCAACATAAAGTTGCCAATTGGCCGGCGCTGGCAATCAATTACACAACAAAAACTCAATTCCTATTTAGAATAAATAAAGGCATGCTTGATGTTTATGATGATAGCAAGATCAATGATTTTATGAAAAAAGACGATCGCCCCATCCCTTTTCAAAGAATGATCTATATCGGAGATGGCTCAACAGACATACCATGCATGAAGCTTGTAAAGGAACAAGGAGGCTATTCTGTTGGAGTTTACAAATCGGGCTCAAGGAAGAAAACTTCGGTTGAAAAATTATTGGGAGAGAACCGTGTCAATTTTGTAGCACCCGCAGACTACACGGAAAACAGTATGCTCTTTCTTCAAATAAAAGCCGTAATAAATAAAATGATAGCAGATTATATCGTTACAAGGGAGCCTATTCGACAGCGAGCTGAGAAATCAGCCGAATTTATTCCGATACCGAATACAGAAAGTTTAGAAACAGAAAACTCCAATGTTAATGGATCGGAGCAATAACTTATGCCGACATTAAACTGGATAGGTAAGAAAGCAGTCGAGAACCATCACCGGCAGGTGCCTTTTCACCTTCTGAAGGATATGCCGGAGCTTTCTGTTGGTGATCCTGGAACAGGGAATCTTCTTGTGGAAGGAGACAATCTTCTTGCCCTGAAAGCTCTTCTTCCTTACTATGCCGGCCAGGTCAAATGTATCTACATAGATCCTCCTTACAATACAGGCAATGAAAACTGGATTTATAACGACAATGTCAATAGCCCAGAAATAAATGAATGGCTGGGGAAAACCGTAGGGAATGAAGCCGAAGATCTATGTCGTCATGACAAATGGCTCTGCATGATGTATCCGAGACTTTGTTTGCTACATCAAATATTAAGAGAAGATGGTGCTATTTTTATAAGCATAGATGATAATGAATCTCATAATTTACGCTTAATTATGGACGATATTTTTGGGGAAGCTAATTTTATTACAACAGTAATATGGGAGAAGAATTATGCGCCAAAAGCTTCAGCTAAATATCTTTCAGAGAATCATGATTACATTTTAATCTATGCGAAATCTAAAAAATACTGGAATCGTAATCTTTTACCTAGAACTGAAAAACAAGATAAAGCATACAAGAATCCTGATAATGACCCAAGAGGATTATGGAGACCAAATAATTTAGCAGCTAGGAATCCTTATAGTCTGGGGGTTTATAGTATCACTTGCCCCTCAGGTCGTATTATTGCTGGTCCTCCTAAGGGCTCCTATTGGCGTGTTTCTATGGAGAAATTCAAAAAGATGGACGCAGATGGAAGAATATGGTGGGGAAAAGATGGCAATAATGTTCCAGCCCCCAAAATATTTTTGACCGAGGTAAAGCAAGGGGTTGTGCCAATGACAATATGGCCATATTCAGACGCTGGTCACACACAAGATGCAAAAAAAGAGTTATTGACATTATTGCCTGAAGCTTTACAGGTCTTTTCCACTCCAAAACCCTCTAAATTAATTTATAGGATATTTCAGTTGTCAACTAATCCCGAAGATCTCGTTCTCGACTCATTTGCTGGTTCTGGAACAACTGGGCAGGCAGTTATGCAGTTAAACAAAGAAGATGGGGGGAACCGCCGATTCATCCTTATTGAAATGGATTCTAATATCTGCAGGAATGTAACTGCTGAAAGACTGAAACGTGTGTCATGCGGTTATAAAGCTGAGAATGGGCTCAAGGTTGAAGGGCTTGGAAGTGGTTTCAGGTTTGCAACACTTAGAGAACCGTTATTCGACGAGAAAGGAAAAATAAGGGACACTGTACGTTTTGCGGATCTCGCAAGACATGTCTATTTCTCAGAGACAGGCGAGCCATTGTCAAACAAGGATGCAATGAAACGTCACAGTTCCCCGCTTCTTGGAGTTCATCACGACACTGCGGTCTATCTGCTCTATAATGGAATTCTCAAGGATAGATCTCCGGACGGGGGAAATGTCCTGACAAGTTCCGTTCTTTCAATCCTTCCCAAGCACGAAGGACCGAAAGTCATTTACGGAACAGCGTGTAAAATTGGAGCCGACCGCCTCCGCCGCGAGGGGATAGTTTTCAAGCAACTACCATATAAGATAAGGACAACATGACACCATGTTTGTATCTAACATAACTTGTCAATT
The DNA here is from genome assembly GCA_964540865.1 of uncultured Victivallis sp. Classification (GTDB taxonomy): domain Bacteria; phylum Verrucomicrobiota; class Lentisphaeria; order Victivallales; family GWF2-50-93; genus GWF2-50-93. The sequence goes on along the minus strand of CAZION010000136.1, from coordinate 7,369 downwards.
GGAGGTCACAGATCGTGACCTCCAATTATTGGGAAATATGAGGATATCACAAATTGTGATATGTTCTGAGATTTCTTGATGAGTCCGATGTATCGGATGAATCACATGGAGTGCGGGAACTTGTTACCGCCATGTTTCGCGAAATTCATTTCGCGGTATTTTACGGGACGGAATGAATTCCGTCGTTAAAGGCGGTAATAAATTACCGCACTCCATGTGCGAATTCTACAATTCGCAGAAGAGAAAATCATGCAATTGCTTTTTGAAATAGTTCTGTTTGCTTCATGAAAAAGGAGAAACCTGTAAAATTATGATTTTGAAAACCTACCAGAGCGATGCGCTTGACTGGCTTGAAAAATTTTTCAAGCTCTGCAAGGCCAGCAACAATCCGCGACATGCCTATGAAGAGACCACAAAGGAATGGAGGGGAGTTCCTCTCCACTACACACCTTTGCCTAAGCTGCTACAGGTGCCTTATGTTTGTCTCCGCATACCTACGGGAGGAGGCAAGACGTTGATTGGAGGACTTGCGATTGAAAGGGCGAACAGAAGCCTGATGTTTACGAGGCACAGCGTGACCTTATGGCTTGTTCCCTCGGAACCAATCAGGGAACAGACGTTGAAAGCTCTTAGGAACTCCTCAAATCTACTGCATCAATCCGTATTCTCCGCACTGGGGGAAGTTACAGTTCTTGAGATTGATGAAGCTCTGCGGGTGAAACCAAATGTACTTAATGGTTCAAGCGTAATTATCGTAGCCACGATGCAGGCGTTCAAGCAGGAAGATACAGACAGGCTCAGTGTCTACAAGCAGAACAGCGAGATGATGCCTCACTTCGAAAATGTGAAGGATCCGGATATCAAGGGGAAGCACTCGCTTGTAGATGTCTTAAGAATGAGGCATCCATTTATAATAGTCGATGAAGCGCACAATCAGGGGACACAGCTTGCCTTCGATACTCTGGCGAGGTTTGAACCGAGTGCGATATTGGAACTGACGGCAACTCCTGACAGATCATTGCAACCGAGCAATGTCCTTTTCAGTGTCGGGGCTTCCGCGCTCCAGGCTGCGGACATGATCAAGATGCCTCTGGAGCTTGTCCGCCGGGACAACTGGCAGGATGCGCTCAGGGATGCCATTGCGTGCCTTAACAAGCTTCAGTCCGTAGCCGACAAGGAATGCGGGAAAACGGGTGATTATCTCCGTCCTATAATGCTCCTTCAGGCGGAACGCAGCGACAAGGAAAGGGAGACTCTTGTTCCAGAAAAGGTTAAGAAGGCGATGATCGAGGACTTCAAGATTCCTGAGGAAGAAATTGCCATAGCGACAGGTGTTTCAGATGAGCTCGCTAAGGAGGACGTGCTGTCCAAGGATTCGAAAAGGCGGTTCATAATCACCATAGACAAACTCCGCGAGGGGTGGGACTGTCCGTTTGCATATGTGCTTTGTTCGTTCCGAAACACCAATTCCTCCACTGCTGCCGAACAGATCCTTGGTCGCATACTGAGGATGCCGGGTGCAAAAAGGAAAATAAACAAGGAGCTTAATGAAGCTTATGCATTCATAACATCGTCAAATTTCCAGGAGACTGTAGAAAGCCTGAAAGATGGACTTGTGAAGAACGGTTTTGAAAGACAGGAGACAAAAGACCTCATCAGGGCATATGAGGGAACAGATGCCGAAGACGAGCTATTCTCGTATAATACCCCACCATCATCAGTGACGTTCGATACTCCGGAACTTCCCGATCCCAAGACAATACCGGCAGCGCTCAAGGATAAGATAGAAATCACACCCGAAACAGGGTCAATAACCCTGAAAGGCAGCTTTACCGCCAAGCAGTCTGAATCCGTTGGAAAGGTGTTCCAGACAGCAGCCGGAAAGGCAGCCGTCCAGCAGGCAATAATACAACTGCGAAATCCGCAGAAGCCAAGACAGAAGTCCCCTTCAGAACAGGGTGAACTTTTCGAAGTCCCATTGCTTGCACTACGCCAGGGTGATTTGTGGGAGCCTTTTGAAGAAACCCATCTCATGCAAGGTGACTGGAAGCTTATAGATTATCCGTGTGAACTTTCGGACAGTGAGTTCAAGAAACCTGAAAAAACAGCCCAGGGCGGCAGGTTCGTCATAAAGGAAGAATCCTTGCGATTTGAATATTTTGACAATGTTGAAGCACAGCTGGCACTGTTTGATTTCCAGAATGGATGGACTGCTTCAGATCTTGTATCCTGGCTGGAAAAGAACATTCCCGAAGAGTCGATACTTCCGGATGACAAGGCGGCGTTCCTCAACAAAGCCATAAGCTTTCTCACGGCAAACAGGGATTTCACCGTGGAAGAGCTGAACTACGCAAAGTTCAAGCTTAGGTCAGTCCTTGAGACAAGAATAAGGAATGCAAAACATGACGCAATTAAAAAGATTCACCAGATGCTTTTGCTGACTACCGATCAGTTCTCTTCGTCAGGAGACTGCGTGATGTCCTTTGAACATGGCCATTATGCATATGACTCGCTTTATAATGGTTTTACTGAACTACCAAAACATTTCTTCCCTCAGATAGGCAATTTGCATGCAGATGGAGAGGAATTAGAATGCGCGGTCTTCCTGGCGACACAACTTGAAGGAGTCAAATGCTGGGTCAGAAATGTGGAGCGTAAGCCAACATCCTTCTCATTGCAAACAGCCACTGATCGCTTCTATCCTGACTTTGTCTGCAAGCTGAATGATGGGAGGATACTGGCTGTCGAGTACAAAAATATCAGAGACTGGGATCTTCCGGACAACCAGGAGAAGCGCCAGCTTGGTGAGCTTTGGGAGAAAAGAAGCAAGGGCAAATGCCTTTTCATAATGCCAAAAGGTAAAGATTTCGAGGCAATTAAGAAAAAGGCCTGTAAGTAAACCAATGAACATCTATTCACCATTGCATCCGGCTGCATTCTTCATGATCCAGCGGCGTCAGCGCGAGATCCGCAGGATACTGGCGTCCGCTTATCCGGACGGTGTGGAAAAGGTCCGTCTCCTCGAAACCGGATGCGGGAACGGGCAATGGCTTGCGGAATTCCAGACATTCGGGTTCATGCCTGAAAACCTCACCGGAATCGAACTTGATGCCAAGCGTGCGGAATTCGCAAAACGCAGGATACAGGGAGCAGATATCCGACACGGCAACGCGGCTGAACTTCCATGGAAGGACGAATCATTCGATATAGTTTTCCAGTCCACTGTATTCACCTCTGTGAAAGATGCCGATACCCGAAAGAAAATAGCATCCGAGATGAAACGCGTCTGCAAGAGAAACGGGTTCATACTCTGGTACGATTTCATTTACAACAGCCCCAAGAATCCGGATGTGCGCGGAGTCGGCAAGCAGGAAGTTGCAGCTCTTTTCGCACCTTGGAAATGTGAATTCAGGAAAATAACTCTGGCTCCACCGCTGGCAAGGGCGATAGCTCCATATTCCCCGCTCGCCGCCGACATGATTGAAACATTCTTTCCATTTCTCCGCACCCATATCATAGCGAAAATCTCCCCCTCTTCCAACTGATTATTACCTTTCTCCCTCATTGCAAGCCTGCCTCAACCAAGATATATTAAAGCTTAGAACCAAGCTGCATTTTTTACATATGAGACGCGGCAGCAGAATGCCGCGGCTACAGCTTGGATTTGTTGTAGCCACGGCACTCTGTTGCCGTGTTCTTTGTTTTTAATTGATTATTACATTTAATATGTGAGAACACCTATGAAAATATGCACGGTAATCGGAGCTAGGCCTCAATTCGTGAAGGCGGCCGTTGTGTCTGCGGAATTCGCAAAACACAAATCCATAAATGAAATAATCATCCACACGGGACAGCATTACGACCCCGCCATGTCGGAAATATTTTTCAGGGAACTTAACGTTCCCCGTGAAAAATATAACCTTGAAATAGGGTCAGGTTCCCATGGCCTACAGACAGGAAGAATGCTTGAGAAGCTGGAAGACATCCTATTGAAGGAAAAACCGGATTTTGTATTGATATACGGCGATACAAATTCGACACTCGCCGGAGCATTGGCTGCGTCAAAGATGCATATTCCTGTTGCCCACATCGAAGCCGGCATGCGTTCATTCAACAAGAAAATGCCTGAGGAGATCAACAGGATCATCGCGGACCACCTTTCAGAAATAAATTTCTGCTCCACGAAAAACGCCATTGAAAACCTGAAGGTTGAGAACCTCGGTAAGACCGGGGTGCTTGTCGGCGATGTCATGTTTGACTGTTCCCTGAAATTTGCGGAATTAGCGGAGAAACGCTACGACCCTTTTGCGAAATTCGCAGTTGAAAAAAACGGTTACGCCCTGCTCACCTGTCACAGGGCGGAGAACACCGACCACAAGAAATGCCTGACCGAAATAGTCAAAGCGGTAAACAGGATATCCGAAGAAATGCCGGTGCTTTATCCTGTTCATCCGAGGACAAAGAAGTTCTTAAATGAATACGGTCTTACTTTTTCAGGCAATGTCAAACTCATCCCACCGGTGGGATATCTTGAGATGATCCTCCTGGAAAAACATGCTTCTTTCATCCTGACAGACTCTGGCGGGGTACAGAAGGAGGCGTTCTTCTACAGGGTTCCATGCATAACGATGAGGGAAGAGACAGAATGGATCGAAACCGCCGAGCTCGGATGGAACAAGATCACCGGAGCCGATTCGAAAAAAATAACTGCGGCATTTGCGGATTTCGCAAAAAACAAACCGGCAAAGACCAGTGCCAGACCATACGGAAACGGTGACGCAGCTTCAAAAATAACTAAAGTAATTGCAAGAGTATGATAATTTGTGGCTAGAGCAAACACTTTTATCTTTCATCTGATTGCATCTGCAATCAGATCAAATTGCAAACAGGTTTGGAAAGGGTTGGGGTGCGGGGAAGGGAAGAACCTTTCCTTAAAAGGTTTTCCCTTCACCGCATCAAATAGGAAACTTATTAAATAATGTATTCACAGTTCTTCAAAAGAATTTTTGATTTTACGGTTGCCGGAACAGCGCTACTGTTCCTGCTGCCTTTTTTCCTTTTTGTAGCTGTGTTTATAAAACTGGATTCAAAGGGGCCGGTTTTCTTCAGGCAGAAACGCGGAGGCAGGAACGGCAAGTATTTCGACATATTCAAATTCAGGTCTATGACGGTAAAAGAAAAAGCTGACGGAAAGGATTTTGATGCCGGGTCCTGTTCTCGGATAACATGGACAGGGAAAATAATCAGGAAAACAAAACTGGACGAGCTTCCACAACTGATAAATGTGGTCCGCGGTGAAATGTCACTTGTCGGTCCAAGGCCCGAAGTCGAAACATACATCAGGCTTTATCAGCCGCGCTGGGACAAAGTCCTTGCAGTTCGACCAGGGGTCACGGATCCAGCCTCAATTATATTCCGAAACGAAGAGGAGCTTCTCGCCAAAGCCGAAAACCCCGAAGAAGAATACAGAAATGTTATCCTGCCGAGAAAGCTTGAAATATACGAGGATTATGTCAGAAGGATCAGCTTCCTGAATGATGTAAAAATCCTCTTTGGAACTATATTTGTAGTCTTGAAGGGGTGAACATCATGATTGCCGGGTCTGGCAAAAAAGTGAATGTAATTTCGGGCGATGATGAACAAAATACGCATTGAAAAACCTGAACAAATGGGATATAATGGGTTTAGGCTTTTTCAATAGGACAGAGACTATGCCGACAATCTTAAGAATTGGACCATATAGATTTTTCTTTTTCAGTGAGGAAAGTGGAGAGCCTGTACATATCCATGTGATTCGAGAGCAGACCGAGGCAAAATTCTGGATCAATCCCGAAGTCAGCGTTGCCAGCAACGATGGGTTTGCGCAACATGAATTGCGAAAAATTATGAGACTTGTCGAAGAGAATAAGGAGTTGATCGAGAATGAATGGAACAAGCGTAAAGAAAAATGCTGAAGTCAAGATGGTGACATCTGAGGGACTTTGCCTTATTGTTGAGGACAAGGAATATTTTGCCGCATTTGCCGACTTCCCATATCTAGCCGAATTACCATCAACCCAGATCTTCAATGTCGAGTATTGCGGACACGGACATATCCGGTGGGATGACGCCGATATTGATTTACACACCAAAATACTTGCTCATCCAGATGACTATCCGCTTCGCATGCAGACTGGGACATTCTCCGCGGCGAAAATGAGCCGTAGAGGCGGTTCGATCAGGAGTTCGCGCAAAACCGTCAGCAGTCCCGCCAAAGGTCTCAAAGGTGTCCGCTCTCTCAAAAGGAGAGAATTGATTTTGGCATAAAAATACCCACTTAGGTCTCATCATCTGGATCACATCTGGAGAGTCCAGAAGGAACACTTCCCACGTCGATAAAATTCCGAAATGAAGAGGAGCTTCTTGCGAAAGTCGAAAACCCCGAAGACGAATACAGGAATGTTATCCTTCTGAGAAAACTTGAAATATACGAGGATTGAATGGCTAAACAGGCAAAAGAAGCAAAGCAAAAGGCAATTGAAGAAACCCTTTGGGATTCTGCAAATAAACTCAGAGGCAGTGTAGAGCCTGCTGAATACAAACATGTGGTTTTAGGGCTGATATTCCTGAAATTTGCCAGTGATAAATTTGAAGAACACCGCAAGGCAATGTTAGCCAAAGGTCAGGATAAATATATCGAAATGCCCGATTTCTACGGTCAGGCGAATGTGTTTTATCTCGATGAGATTTCCCGCTGGAGTTATATCATCAAAAACTCGAAGCAAAACGACATTGCTTTGAAGATTGACACCGCCCTGCACAATATTGAGAAAAACAACAAAGCCCTCAAAGGCGCATTGCCCGATAATTACTTTTCACGTTTAGGGCTGGATATAACCAAACTCTCTTCTCTGCTCGATACCATTAACGACATTGATACCCTCAAGGACAAAGCCCAGGATATCGTAGGCCGTGTATATGAATATTTCCTTTCCAAGTTTGCATTGGCAGAAGGAAAAGGCAAAGGAGAATTCTACACTCCTAAAAGTATCGTAAACCTGATTGCTGAAATGATAGAGCCGTACAAAGGCATTATCTATGACCCTTGCCTGCGGTTCGGGCGGCATGTTTGTTCAATCCATCAAGTTTATCGAAAACCACCATGGAAACAAAAAGGAAATTTCGATTTACGGGCAGGAATACACTAACACCACCTACAAACTGGCAAAAATGAACCTTGCCATTCGTGGTATTTCCGGTAACCTGGGCGAAAAAGCAGCCGATACCTTTAACGATGACCAGCACAAGGACCTCAAAGCCGATTTTATTATGGCTAATCCGCCGTTTAACCAGAAAGACTGGCGCGGAGAAAACGAACTATTGACCGATC
>CAZION010000135.1:0-19007 GCA_964540865.1 uncultured Victivallis sp. | reverse complement strand
CCATCCGCGAAACCATTCGCAAATGCGGACGCACCTTCGCCAGCCAGCTCGACCTCATTGACCGCTACGAAGACTACGTCTTTGGCTGTTCCCAGCCGCAGCACTATGCGTTCGTGAAGGAGCATTACCCGGCGCTGTACGAGCGCGTAAAAGCAGCGGTCAAAACGGGGCGCTGGGAACTTCAGGGTGGCATGTGGGTGGAGTGCGACTGTAACCTGACGAGCGGCGAGTCGCTGATCCGGCAATTTTTGCATGGGCAGAACTTTTACCGTGATGAATTCGGCATGGAAGTCAGAAATCTGTGGCTGCCGGATGTGTTCGGCTATTCGGGCACATTGCCCCAGATTATGCGCGGCTGCAATTGCGACTATTTTGTGACGCAAAAACTTTCCTGGAACGGGTTTAACCGCTTCCCCCACAATACCTTTGTCTGGCGGGGGATCGACGGGTCTGAAGTCCTGACACATTGTCCGCCTGAAAACAACTATAATTCGGAACTGGATCCTAAAAAGCTGGCTGAGGCGGCTAATCGCTTCACCGATGCCGGCGTGTGTGATGGCTTCCTGTCCCTTTTCGGCATTGGCGACGGCGGGGCGGGACCCAAGCCGGAGCATATTGAAATGGCGCGAAGGCTCGCCGATCTGGACGGCGCGCCCCGGGTCATGATGGGCCGGGCGGATGAATTTCTCTCAAACATTGAGTCAGTCAGAAATGAACTTGACGTATGGGAAGGTGAACTTTACCTGGAAAAACATCAGGGTACTCTCACCACACAGGCCGGGATAAAAAGAAAGAACAGGAAGCTGGAATATCTTCTGAAGCATGCCGAATTCATTTTTTCGTGTCTGCCTCTTTCGGATTATCCTGCCACGGATCTGGACAGGATTTGGAAGAAACTTCTATGCCTTCAGTTCCATGACATTCTTCCCGGCTCATCCATAACACGTGTCTACGATGAGGCGCACGCCGACTACGACGCCATGGGAACGGAACTTGCAGGAATGCTCGAACGGACTGCTCGAAAACTTTTCAAACCTGAAACTGATGCAATGACACTGTTTAATTCATTGGGATGTACGTGGAGCGGAACAATTGCGTTGCCGTCCGGATGGACAGGTGCAAGCGTTGACGGAGTTGCGCTTAAAGTCCAGGATTCCCTGGCTGCGGTCTCCATCCCGCAGGCATCATTCATAACTTTGCGACGTACGGATATCAAATCCGTCAATACTATTGAAAAAGAAAGCTTGTTGCTTGAGAACGAATTTGTCCTCTACGAATTCGACCGTAACGGCAGGTTGTTGAGGGCGTTCGACAAGGAAAATAAATTCGTGTTCATTCCCGAAACCACGCCAGGCAATGTAATCAGCCTGTATAACGACCGCCCGACAAACTGGGATGCGTGGGATGTCGAAATAACCTATGAAAGCCAACACCTGCAGGACGCAGTGTCCGCAGGAAACCCACGCATGAGAAGCGGGGCCGTGCAGAAGGAACTTACGTTTATTCTTCAGCTCGGGAATTCCAAGGTCAGTCAGCGGATAGTCCTTGGGGACGGCAAAAGGCTCGACTTCATCACAACTGTGAACTGGAATGAGGAGCATCGGATGCTTCGCGTGAAATTCCCGGTCAATGTCAGAAGCCGTGAAGCCACGTTTGACATCCAGTACGGTTTCATCAGGCGTTCGACGGCGCGGAACACAAGCTGGGATGTTGCCCGGTACGAAGTGGCGGCGCATCGCTACGCCGACCTGTCGGATTCCCAGTACGGCGCGGCGCTGCTGAACGACTGCAAGTATGGTTACAAAGTGCACGGCAACGTGCTTGACCTGAATCTCCTCCGTTCCCCCAAATATCCGGATTTCCATGCGGATCAGGGTGAGCACAGCTTCACCTATAGTTTCCTGCCGCACAGGGCCCCGCTGGAAGATTCCGAGGTGTTTGATCAGGCGGCCATGCTTAACCAGGCGCCATTGCATTTTCACGGTTATTCCGCCGACAATATTGTTTTGCCCTGCCGCATGGAAAGCGACTCCATATCCATGGAGGTGCTGAAGAAATGCGAAGATGACAACGGCCTTGTGCTGCGTCTGGTCGAAACCAGAGGACGCCGTTCGACAGGCAGATTGATATTTGCACGAGCTCCGGCACGCGTGGTGTTCACAAACATGCTCGAATGGACAGATGAGAAAATCATCGAGTCTCCTGGCGGAAATATCGAACTAGAACTGAGACCTTTCGAGATCTGTACAATCAAGTTTTATTTGAAATCATAGGTTCATATGCGAATGGCGACTATTAAGGTTAATTGTAAGGACAGCCTAAAGGTTGGACTCCATTTTTGGGAGTTACTAATAGTCTCGAAATAGAATGGAGTTCCAAGATAACGGAGGGCGGGTTTTCTGACCCGCCACAAAAAGAGTACCGCGGGTTGGAAAACCCGCGCTCCGTTGAAGAGGAAAGGCATCGAGACCATTATAAGACGATTAGTAACAATTCAGGGCGGCGACACTTAAGACAGGGGTATTCAGGTCATAAGCAGGATATTAATTTAATGAAACATTGGGGAAGGAACAATGAAATATAATCCGAAACGTCTGATCAGCGGAACTTTTTTCCAGATAGACCACTGGAGCGACAAGGAAGGCGCCAGGTTTCAGGAGGAAATCCGAAAACTCGATGAAGCGCACTGGGTACAGGTCGTACACGACATGCATGCGATCGGGATTGACACCCTGGTCTATCAGCAGTGCGTGGACTGCCGACATGGCTGGGATAATACATTCTCATACTACAAGAGCAGAACCCGCCCAATGCTTCCATGGATTAAGGGCGATCCCATGACCGCAGTTGCAGATGCCTGCGACAAGCTGGGTATGAGGATAATTTATGGAATAGGAACGATGTACACGAAGGATCCGTACATTCACTGCGACGAGGTGCTGGAACATGCCAGAGTCACGGCGTCCGAACTCCTGGAACTCTACGGAAACCGCCCATCCTTTGCCGGATGGTACTGGACTTTCGAATATCCACCCAGTTCAGTGGCGGGACTGTCGAGCCTGAAAAAAATAGTCCCTTCAATCAGGCGACTTTGCGATTGCGACTTCATGATCGCCCCCAACATCGACCGGATGATGGTTCCCTACATCCTCCAGGAAATCGATGTGGACATTGTCGCCTATCAGGACAATGTCGGGCTTGGCGTTGAACCCGACGTGTTCGAGCGCCACTCCCGCGCCAATCGTTTCGAGTCCCTCCAGCAGCTCCCCTGTCTGTACAAATTTGCGAAATTCGCACATGAGGGATGGCAGGACGCGGATGCAAAATCCATAGATCATTGGAACTGTTATTTCCGCAAGCGCGGCCGGACCAAGATCTGGAACGACCTGGAAATATGGGAGTTCGATCACCGTGAATCGCTGCACCCGACTGAGCTTTCACGGGTGGTGGCCCAGCTCGAACTGAGCGCTCCGTTTGTCGAAAAGCAGATCATCTATCAGTATCCGGGACTCATGCACCATCCGGATCATCCCGTCCATGTCGGAGGAGAACGGGCCGCGACACTTTATGAGGGCTATGCTTTATACAGGGACTCTGTCGTCAGGGGACGGCGTTGAAGGAAAAAGAATATTTTATGCATTTTTTAAAAACAAATAAACTATATTGGAGATTAACATGAGAATTGTTTGGGAATCATTTCATCGGCACGTTCTTTTCATTTCCTTAATAATAACCGTGATATGTGCGGCTGGGGGATTGTCTGGAGGTGAGTTGGGGCAATGGACTTTTGCTGATGGACCGCAGGGCTGGACAGCAGCAGGACAGGCGAACATATCGGAAATCGTCCGCAGACCTGGCACTAAAAGTCTGCGAATTTCGCAGAGCAAGGACTCGGAGCAGGACAGCGCGTGGCTGAGCCCTATTATCAAGTCAGACGGGAAGCCTGTGCGTATATGTTTCTGGGCCGCCGACAACTATACCAAGCAGCCGGATTATTCTTATTCGGCAGCTATTGGTCTTTCATGCGATGGAGCAGATGGCAAACCAGGTGTTGTACAGACATGGGAACAAATCCCCTGGGACGATGCTCGTCTCGAACAGTGGTGGGGGCCTCTGACCCCTGCCGGACTTGTATGGAAATATCACGAGGTTGTCTTTACGCCTTCTGCCAAGGACTTCCGTGTCAAATTCTTCTGGCCCAAGGCAATTGTCCGCGGCGAATGTCTCCTTAGCGATGTCCGGGTCATTGATACCGTCCCGGGCAAGACTGGGAATGATGTGCAAGCCTCAGCTGCAACAGCAGAGAAAAAAGATGCTTCATCGGGATACGGCATGGAAATATCCACGGCGGCCACTGGCAATCTTTTTTACCCGGAAGATCCATTGCGTTTCGAGTTTCTCCTTTTCGATCCTTCAGGGAAGGAACCTGTGAAACTTTCCAATCCGGAGATTTCCTATGACATCAGCGACTACGAGAAATTCCATATCGCGTCCGGGAAGATTGGATTTGACAAGGCAACGCCGTGCGCTATAGACAAAAGTGACAAGAAACGAGTCAATAACCTGCGACTATCCCATATTATCCCAGATGTCGCCGCAAAAGAAATAGGCCGGGAATTTTTCCTGCATGCGACATTGAAGGATGGCGACAAACTGATTGCGGAGGACACCATAACTTACGGGGTTGTAAACCCGCGTCCGATTGATCCAAAGAATCTTGACAAATCTCTTTTTGTTAATTTCACAGGTGAAGATGCCAGGGGCGCTGTCAATACGGATTCGAAACGTCCGGAACAGAGTATTCGCGCAAAAATGGGGGTGTCCTACATTCATGACTGGGACTACACCGGCTGGAAACAGGCGCAGCCGCAGTATCCCGGCCCAATCAAGATTGCGTCCAAACCTGCCTCCCCGAAAGTCATATACTGTCCCAATCTCGAACAGATACGCGGTCGCAAACCCAATCATCCATGGGGTCATGTAGGTTCGATGGCGCCGGAAACAGCAACACTCGATGATCCGTTCTATCCCGGATGCAAGGGGTTCAACATCGACGCCTATGTCGAATACATCGTAGCGCGAGTCAGGGCGCAACGGGAAAGCATTGCCATGGTTGTGCCATCCGGACTGGAAAGGGGCATAGATAACCGGACCATCGAATTGCAGAGGAAAGCCTATGCTGCTTTGAAAAAAGAGTTTCCAGATCTGCCGGTGGGGATGATGCTTTATGGTCTTTTCGGAAACCCATCCAGCCAGGCCAAGACATTCATGGATGAGAAGCTCTACGAGTGCGCCGACTTTATCGACGATCACATGTACCAGCCGAGCATGGATTGGACGGAGTGGGATCGCATCCGCAAGGAAGTTAAGGCGAAAGGGAAGGAGCTCTACTTCATATCCACAGAGTTCTCACGTGTCGGCGGGAACGATCAGGTGGACCGATGCCGGGACATGATAACCGCGCATATCGAGGCATGGGCGCACGGAATGCGGATGATCACCTATTTCAACGTGCCTGCCGATCTTAAGGAACCCGTCTTGCGCGGAGGAGTCGGAGATGGATTCCAGTGGGTGCAAGTTGTACCGCGGCCACAGGTTTCAGATGCCATCCCAGTTGATAAAAGATCAAAATCAAGCACAATGCCGCTGCTTCAATGCCTGACCTATTACAATCTTGTCCAGAACTTCGAAGGGGCGGAATTCAAGACGAGTTTCAAGCCTGGCAAAAACTCCGTGGCCTACGTTTTCGCACGCGATGGCAAAACGGTCTGCGCAATCTATCAGACCAAACCGGCCCTGCCGGAAATACTGGTGGTGAACAGCACCGTACCGTTCACTTCACAGGACACCTTTGGAAGAACGGAGCGTCTCGAACCGAGCCAGGCGGCGCTTATCACTGCGACAAATTACCCGTCCATCATCACCTTCGATCAGGAAATCACCAAGCTCTATGATGCAGCCAGCGCCACAAGCCTGATCCGTGAACTTGAGAGCGACATGACGACTCCGCTGCTGCCGCGTGGCGCACAGGCTAAACTCAAACTGACAATACCGCCGGCATTCTCAAATGCATTCAGCGCCGAGATTACTGGCACGGTAGATGGCAGATGGCCCAAATCCGAACCGCAGACAATCAAATTCACGCCTGGTCAGCCTTCTCAGGTGGAATTGCCAATCAGCATCGCCGCTGAAACCCAGCCTGGCACCTATACGTTTACAATCAGTATAAGCGAAGGCAAACGGTTGCTGGGGCTGCTTAAAATGCCAATGACCGTTTCCGACCTCGTATCTGTGAAGATGAGCGGCATACCCAAGACTCCCGGGAAAAATCCGGCAATCGCCGTGAACCTGCGCAATCTCAGCGATTCCGAAAAATCCGGCTCTCTCTCTATTGAAAACAACTATTTCGGAAGCACAGCGGAACCACAGGCGATGCTTCAGAATTATTCGATTCCGGCGCAGGGTGAAACAACCCTCCGTTTCGAAGTGCCCGTGGATGAGGCTAATCTTGCCACAAGCTATTTGATCACCGCAAAACTCGATGACAAGAGCGGTATCAAGGTGAGCAAGCAGGAGGAGATAGCCTTCCGCGCCTGCCAGAAGTCCGCAGCGCCGATCGCGATTGATGGAGATCTCTCCGACTGGAAACTCGACGAAATCTCACCTGTACCTTTTGAACGTTACCATTGTTCCTGGGGAAAGACGCCCGAAAACCCCAAGGATCTCGATGCCGTCATGTACAGCCGCTGGGACAGCGAAAATCTCTACTTCGCCGTTATTGTCAATGACAACAACGCAGTAAACCTGGCCAACGATGTAGGAATCTGGATGGACGACAACATCATGCTGGGCCTGTACCCATGGGGATGGAAGCTGGGCGAACCTCTGAATGCCGGCTATTACCGTGAACACCTGGGTCTTTGCGCCGACAAAGAGGCTAGACTTTTCCGTGTGGGCAATCCGCCCGGAGGCCAAACAGGTTCCGAAGACATCAGGATCGCCGTCAAACGCGATGACAGCAAATATACCTATGAATGGGCCTATCCGCTGAAGAGCATATTCCCGATGGAACTCAAATCCGGCGCCCGCTTCCGCCTCTCTCTTGCCGCCTGCGACAAGGATCAGAAACCCGACGGCAAAATGAGCCAGCTCGGAGCAATTCAGTTGGGCGGATTCAACCTGAGCATTGACGCCCAGCCAACCAAGTGGAGAGAATTCATTCTTGTAGACAAATAAATTTATAATTATATGAAAGGCAAACTTAATATGAGTAAAAAACAGGTGATATGGTTATTGACGGCCCCTCTGGATTATCCTGGGGTTTCGCTGGTGGCGTCTTCCGTTGCATGGCTGGCGGAAGAGGCGGGTGCGGCATTCGAATGCTATTTCGAGTGCGCCAGGGACGGACAGCTTTTTGCCCGTACCGGTTCAACCGTGCTTGGTGGACATCACCACCACCAGTTCAACTGGCTCTGCGCGAAAGCGGAAATGAAAATCATCAGGCTGGGTGATGCCAGGCTTTTTGAATCTTCCGCGAAGGCGTTCGGTCTTGAATACCTCGCCGAAGCGGAAAACCCGCTTGAGCTTTATCAGAAACTGCTGGCGCATCTGCCTGATACAAAAGTGCGGGAACTCCTTTTCACCCCGGAATTCGTGGACTGCGGAATGCAGCACATTGAAATAGGGCCATATGTGTTCCCTGAAATATTCTATAGGAAAGCCCTGGCATTCATCCCGTCGGACATTGCGAAGATCGCAGGAATCTGGGGTAAAGCCAGTGCGTCGGCGCTATATCTGTCTGAAGCGGAAACCAAAGAGTTGAAAACCGGGTTCCCCTCGTCTGTATCCGTGGATTCACTTCGCCCGGATGACGGTTTTGGAACTCTGACCATGCGGATTGCGAAACGCTGGAAGAAAGTGGCAAAGGGCGTGGTTTTCGGAGATCCGCCGGCTGTCGTCTCCCAGATAGCTTCGCACTGCCGGAACCGCAGGATTGCGGTGTATGCGCCAAGTCGTCCGGTTCCATCCGACAAGGTGATGTTTTCATATTACACCGAGGAACATTCGACCATTGCAGATGAAATGGCGGCCCTCGCCGAAGAGATCGGCAACAAGGTCATCGTCGGCCGTCAGACCTGCGATGGCGACATCATTCAGTGGTCGAAGAGCGGCGTATGCATTCAGATCATCGACCCCAACCGTCCGGCCTTCCCAATAGTTGAAACACTGCCGCAGAAATGGACAAAGCCGGAAAAAGCATATTATGAACTTGAACCCTCCGATGCCGAACTGCGCGAATGGGCGAAAACAGGCAGATGCCTGAGCACGCTTGTCTGGCACTCAGGAGAAGTGGCGCATAACGAAGCCATGCTAAACCTCATAGATCTGGCTGTGATAAACAACGTTAAAATGGGCATTGGCGTCCATGCACAGCGCTATGAAACTTGTCCGCAGATGTGGGAATTGATTCAGACTCCGGCCGACCGCGGAGGTGCGCTCGGGCTGATTGAACCGATACTTCATTCGGGCGGTCTGGGAGTAATGGCTGAAATACACGCTCCGGCAGAGGTCTTGCTCGCAAATTGCCGTGAAGCGCTGAAACGGATAAAATCCATTGCCGGACAGGCCGGGGTTCCCAAAGGGTATTATGCATTTCTTGATGCGGACTTGTGCACGCTTTCCAAGACACGCCCGGAGATATGGGAGGCGATAGCCGATGCCGGACTTGAATATATTGTATCTTCCGCATTTCCGGGACTCAACCGTGTTCTCTGGGAGAAAAAGAACTGCCTGGCGTTAAATCAAACTTGCAGGGTGGTTCAGCCGGCTTCGCCGTTTGTGCGGCTGAGCGGGTCTGATGACTGCAAGAGCGCCACACCGAGATCACCCGGTTGGATAATCGCAGTCCAGGACGCACCCGTCGTCGCCTTCAATCCATATATATGGGAAGAAGGTTCAAATTTCATGAAGCTAGTACGCTGGCTCAAAGACGGGGGCAAGATCAACGTCACCCCGAACGTCATCGCCCGTTATGCAAAAATCCTCAGGGAACTTGGATACATGCCCTGCCCCGAAGGGAAAAACTGAATATGAATGCAAAAAAAATGATAAATGAATCGCTATCTACCCCGGTTAAAGAACAGGTGGATGTCCTAGTTTGCGGCGGAGGTCCGGCGGGCTGCGCTGCGGCACTTGCCGCCGCACGCGCAAAACTCAGTGTACGCATCATAGAAACTTTCGGGTTCCTTGGCGGCGTACCGACGGCGGCCGGAGTGTCCGGTATCGGCGGATGGCAACATGATCTGGATGGACGCCCACTTATTTCCGGTCTTGCCGAGAAAATGATCCGAGCCATATATCTGCGCAGCGGAAACGATCCGGCAGCTTTAAATTTCGTATTCCGTAACCGCAAAGAAAGACCCAGTTACCGCGAGGGTGGACTGGGATGCTACTGGCTCGGAATAAATCCGGAATGCTGCAAAATTGTCCTTGACGAATTCATGGAGAAGGCGGGCGTCAAAACGCTTTTCATGGCGCAGGCCGTCAGCCCAGTCATGGAAGGGAACCGCGTGATCGGGGTCGTAGTAGAATCAAAATCCGGACGCGAGATCATCCTTGCCAGAACCGTTATCGACGCCACCGGCGATGGCGATATCGCTGCAAGGGCTGGCGCCTCTTTCGCCATGGGCCGCCCCGGCGACGGCGCCTGCCAGCCGATGTCGCAGATTTTCCTGGTAGACAACTGCAAGGCGCCGGAGCTGCATTATAACCAGGATGAAGATCCAGAACCTGATCCGTTGGCGAAAAACCGCTATCGCGCCGCAGTCGCACTTGCACGTAAACGCGGGGAAATAACGATCAACCCCAACGACATATTGTGCGCAGTCACTCCGCTTTACCAGAAGAGCGAAAGCCTGTGCACGGTGAATTTCACCCGCGTGCAGAAACATTCCCCTATTGATGCGGAACAGCTTTCAAGCGCTTTGATACAGGGGCGCAAACAAGTGGCGGAAGGAGTAGCATTCATGCGCAAATACGTCAAAGGCTCTAGCGATGCCACTCTCGCCAGCATGTATCCGCACATCGGCATACGCGAAAGCAGACGCATTACCGGCGACTACACGCTCACCGGCGATGACGTCCGCGCCGGAACCCGTTTCCCGGATGCCATCGCAAGGGGCATATATATATTGGATATCCACAACATGTCTGAAACCGGAAAACCGTCGGAGCTCATTTATCTCGACCAGCCATATGACATCCCCTACCGCTCCCTTCTTCCGCTCGGAGTGGAAGGACTCCTTACTGCAGGAAGGTGCATTTCGGGCGACCATATTGCGATTGCCAGCTACCGCGTCGTATCCCATTGCATGGCGATAGGAGAAGCGGCCGGAACTGCGGCTGCGCTATCGGTAGCCAACGCATGCACACCGCGGGAACTGGATTCAAAAAAATTACGGCTGGAACTGGCGAACAATGGTGCAAACACCGGGACCTGATTTCAGGATTCCTGAAAAACCGTGCATCTTTATCTCCGCCCGATTTATAATAATTGTACATTGTTATAAAAAATATTATTATCCAACACAATGCCTATTGACATATATCATTTTTCAGATATAATGCTTATATTGTACAATATTAATTTATCACACTGGATGAATGCTAGGACTTAATATGCCGATACAACAAAGACACCAGTTGATCTACAGCGATCTGCTCCGCCGACTGCAGGCGGGAGAATGGAAGATCGGAGACAAGTTTCCAACCACAAATGAACTGATGGACGACTACGAATACTCGCACCGCACAATATTCAAGGCTGTCCAGCAAATGGCGAACACAGGTTATCTGAAAGCCACCAGGGGCAGAGGCGGAACTTTTGTCGCAAAAACTACTCCGGTCCAGAATATCGGCCTGCTGATGAATGAATATTCCCTTGATCCGCTCAAGACGCCTTATCCATACGTGATCAAGAGAAAAATCTGTTCAGCTCTGGAAAAAGAAGGGTTTTCCGTATTGCATTTTTTTGAACGGGACGGCGATGAATTCGCAGGCAGAGCGAATATTGAGAATTTCTCAAATGCCCTTAAAAATCATTCGTTGCGCGGGATAATCATGTTCAACTGTAGTTTTCCGCAATACATGAATGAATGTCCGGTCTGGCGTGAATTAGGCGTGCCATATGTCAAGATCGGCAAATCCGGGAACTCCAAGTTCACTGTTGATTTTGATATTAAGAGTTCATTGGAGACGGCATTTAAATATTTTGCAGATCACGACCGGAAAAAAGTCGCCCTGATATATAGTGCTGACATCCTCCCCATGGCGGAACAAATTTTACTTTCCTTTCCCGCATTGCAGAAAAGACCGGAATGGGTCCTGCCTTTTTCAATATTGCCTGATCCAGAGGAGAAAGGTTTTCAGATGATGACACGGTTATGGCAGCAGAAGAATCGTCCGAACGCCGTATTCGTTTCAGATGATATTGCCGCAAAGGGCGTAATCCAGGCCGCTCTTCATCTGGGGATTAAGGTTCCTGATGATCTTCTGATAATACATCATGCCAATTCCGACACCAATGTCTTCTATCCTGTGAATATGCCCAAAATTGAATTCAATCTGGACGAGATAGTTGAAAAGGCGCTTGGACTGTTGAAAAATTCCATCGCAAATCCAAACTCCAAAACAGAGGGACTCACGGAAATGGTTGCACCAAGACTGGTTGAAGCAACTCAGAAAAGAAAATTAAATTAGGCGGCCAAAGCGCCGCAACTTTTTTAGAATAGTTACAGAGGAGCAAAGGCACAGAGGCACAAGGTTTTTAAAAATGGCAAATATCGAACATGTTGGAATTCACAACTTTAGTTGTGTCTTGATTTTTTTGGTATTTATAAACCTTGAAATTCCTATACGTTAAATTAACCGACTGGAACCTCTAAAGTGAAAGAGTGAGGGATTTGAACAAATGAAAAACTTTTCATCTGTACCGAGACGAATGAACGCCGGCAATCCGGCAAGTAAATCCTTTGCAGTCAAAGGATTCACACTCATCGAGCTCCTCGTAGTAATTGCGATCATCGGCATACTTGCGTCCATGCTGCTGCCTGCGCTGAAATTGGCGAAAGACACTGCCAAGAAATCATTATGCGCAAGCAACATGAAACAGCTCGGGCTTGCATGGTCCTTTTACTACGATGATTACAACGGATATCTGCCTGCCGCCGACACGACGGCGTGGGTTACGGTTCCGGACTGGACAAATTATCAGCTATGGCATTATCTGATGAGAGATTATTTAAACGAACCGAATATGCCATTTAAGGCAAATATCGGCGACAGTTCACTGATAATGAGACAGAAGTTCATGTTCTGCCCAGCATCAAATCAGGGAGCGCCCAGCCAGATATATGTTGTCACATACGGAATGAATAAATATGGGATCGGCGGATATAATCCTGGCAGTGGGGCAAAAATTTGGAGAACCATCGGCCAGGTCAGAAAATTCTCGGATGCAGTTGCATTCTGTGATACAACAAACGCTGCGGATCCCAAGCGTATACAAGGTTACCCATACGCCACATACAATTGCGACCACATCTGGAACAGACATGGCAACACGGTGAACGTGCTGTATGCTGATTTACATGTTGACGGTTCAAAAGGCAGAAACGAGCTTCGGGACCCTGCCGGCTATCAGTTGCGTACGCCATGGGGAAATCCTCCGAATAATTAAAAATGCACAGGAAACACTGTCATCCCATAGGGTGACGGATGAATGGATTATTGGATTGATGATCAGAAAAGAAAATTAAATTAGGCGGCCAAAGCGCCGCAACTTTTTTAGAATAGTTACAGAGGAGCAAAGGCACAGAGGCACAAGGTTTTTAAAAATGGCAAATATCGAACATGTTGGAATTCACAACTTTAGTTGTGTCTTGATTTTTTTGGTATTTATAAACCTTGAAATTCCTATACGTTAAATTAACCGACTGGAACCTCTAAAGTGAAAGAGTGAGGGATTTGAACAAATGAAAAACTTTTCATCTGTACCGAGACGAATGAGCACCGGAGATCCGGCAAGTGAATCCTTTGCAATCAAAGGATTCACACTCATCGAGCTCCTCGTGGTAATTGCGATCATCGCAATTCTCGCCGCCATGCTGCTGCCGGCCCTAAAAAATGCGAAGGACATTTCCAAGAGAGCTGTATGCGCAAGCAATTTAAAGCAGCTAGCACTATGCTGGGATTATTATGCCTCGGACTATAACGGAAACTTGCCACCTTGCAATACTGTCGCCGTGACCGGTTCATATGATAACTATCAGACATGGCCCGGTATTATGTCTGACAATCTCGGCACTGCCGTCTATACCAAAAACGGCACCAAGACGATCGCCTTTCCGTCGTTTCTCGACTGTCCGGCGTTGACATGGAAGCCGACCGGCTACCAAGGCAACATTGACTGTCCGGCGTTTGGGATGAATTTCTATGGGATTGGCGGAGCCCTCAATGGCTCGACCAAGCGTTATACAAGAAACGGTCAAATTCCACAACCCTCGCAACTTCTGGCGTTCGGGGACGCGGAAATGGCTGGCAACCTCAGGAATGTCGGCTGCTATCGACTCAACCCCGGTGCCGACCCTAGCATCCTCAGGCATATGGGAAGCAAAAACATCCTTTTCTGCGATGGGCAGGTTGAACCAAAGAGAGCCGAATTCTTAGCCCCGACTGGGAGTTGGGGGGGCCTCGCGCCATGGGGAAATCCTTAAGTATGCATATGAAAAGAATAATCTTGTTCCTGTGCCTGATTTCAACTGCCCTGACTGGAACCCGGCTCCTGGCGGCTTCAGGCTGGGATGGCGAGTATCTGATTGCTCCCGGAAAAGGAGTTTCGACCACCCATGAGGACATTGCGAAGCCATATGCCCGCGGCAAGATCAGGGTTTTTATTCTCATCGCAGGGCATCATGCATTTGAAGTCAACGAACTGCGTCAACGGGCGGATATCGAATGCGAGGCGATGACAGCCTTCTCTGGAAGCGAGCTAGGCTACCTGGGCGATCCACGCTTCTATAATCAACTGAACGGAGTCACTCCACGTGAAAAGGAAATGCGGCTGCTGCGTTATTTATCCCGGCCGTGGGATGTCATCATCATGGGCGGCGTCAGCTTCTCCGCCCTGCCCCCATTATGCCGCTATCTCCTGCTGGATGCCGTCTGCAACAAAGGTACAGGCCTGGTGACAATACGAGGACGCGACCAGTGGAGCCCTGTCTGGGAAAAACGCCCTGCCCTGCCGGAAGCGGAAAAACTTCTCCTCAAAGGCATGCCGTTTGAAGGGCTTTCCTCATATACTGAATTTTGGATGAAGACCAATGGCGCAAAACTCAGCAAGCCCATTAAAAATAATCTTGGGGGCAAGGAGGAAATCGTCGGATGGGATCCGCCTTTCAACAGTTCCATGCTGGAGGATTTGATCCGATGTTACCAGGTTGGGAAAGGACGCTTTATAAGCTTTGAAGACAAGATCAGGCGGGGTTCATCGCAGTGGGGATTTGGCCCATCTTCGCTCGGACAGGACGGCGATGTTTACGGCGGCAGCGTGCAAAAAGTCCTGGGTTATCATGGTCTTGAAGGACGAATTGACTACCATATGGGGCTTCTGTTCAGGATGATTTGCTGGGCGGCGGGACGCGAGCCTCGGGCACGCATTGAAAACCTGCCTGCAGGAACTTTAAAGGCCAAGTCCGAAACGCAAATCGAGGTTCCGCTAAAATTCAATTATGATGAATCCGCCCCGAAGTCCGGTTACAGTCTCAGATGGCAGCTGAAGGACGATTTGAATCACATATTGCATGCCGGCAAAGTTGCGCTGTCCGGGCGTCCTGCTGATTTTTCACTTCAGCTCCCTGCCCTGCCTGGCGGAAAGTATTTCGCCAATCTCTGGCTGGACAGTGCTGGCGGTGTCGAAGACTGGGGGCATATCTATCTGAATATCGAACCGCGGATTGTTCTGGGTGAGATAATTCCAGACAAGGAATATTTTGAAGCGAACGAGGCGGTAACCGGCAAAGTCAAAGCCCCTGAAGGCGCTTCAGTGCGGTGCAGCCTGATTGATTCCTGGGACCGGAAATATTCTCAACAGACCGTCGTATCAGAGCGGGGCGAAGCAGTTTTCAAACTCCCGTTGCAAGGCACACGCAGCATGTATCAGATTGTCGAAGCCGAACTGCTCGGTGCGGACGGAACAGCTATTGACCTGCGGCGAACTGTCACTTTCGTGCCAATCCTGCGTGACGGTGAGTATCTGATTGACACATGGCATGAATCCGGGAAGGAACCGGACATTGAATATAAGTCAAACGGCCGTGTTCTCTGGGACGAATACGGATTGAACACCCTCCAATATGGTGACGTAAAGCGGAACACCAGCGGAATTCACCGGGAACACTGGCTGGGCCGGCCTGACATAAAAAACAGTATCAAAGACATAAATGATGAAGCTGGATTCAAGAGTCATTTCAGCCAGATTGAGGATTTCTCCAGAACGGCGCGCCGGGATTCACAATTGACACTTCTTGTGGCAGACGAAGTCGGGATGGGCTATATGCCTGTTACCGCATCAAGTCTCAAGGCGTTCCAGGCCTGGCTGAAGAATGAATATTCCAATGTGGCGGCGTTGAATGCGAGCTGGGGCACAAAATTCGGATCCTTCGAAGATGTGCCTTTTCTCAACCAGTGGCTGAAAGGCAGGTTCTCCTCTATCGCCGATCTCAACAAGGCCTGGAGAATCACAGACGAGAAACAATGTTTCAAGGATTTTGAAAGCGTTCCATCCGACCACTGGAAAGCAGTCGAGGAATTGCGGAAGTCAGCACCGTCATGGTGGTTCGACATGGACAGGTTCTCCAGGATCAATACGGCGCAGTTCATTGCGAAGACCGGCGAAATCATGCACAGGCAGGCGCCGCACCTTCGAAACGGGATCCAGTATGCCAGAATGTTCAGCGACGACTGCGAAATCTTCGCACGTTCCATGCAGTTCTTTTCATCAGTTTCGCCTGTAACTCAGGATCTGCCGGTGATGCGCGATCTGGCCGGTTCAAAAATGCTGCTTGGCGGATACACCGGGGGCTATTTGAATCAGAGAACCATATATCGCAGGATGCATTGGCTGAATCTCTTCACAGGCATGAACTATCTTGGGAATTTCTTTGAAGAAGTTGGTGCGGAGAGCATAATTGCAAGCGACGGTTCACTGGCTCCATATCTCAAGCCGCTGACACCTGACTTCCGGGCCATTGCGCATGAAGGGCTCGGAAAATGGATTGTAAACGCAAAACGCCTGGACTGCAGTATCGCAATGCTTCACGATTACCGCAGTTGTGCTGGCAACCAGCTGGTGCGCGACTTCGGAGACTGGGCAGGCTGTCACCAGGCGATGAGCAAACTGTGCGATGATGCCGGCCTCCCGTTTCATTACATCGGAGGACGTGAACTGGAGGAAGGCATCCTGGAAAAAGAAAAATTCCACACGCTCCTATTGCCGTCCGCCATATCCATTTCCGCAAAACAGGCCGAAACCATACGCAGATTCGTAGATAACGGAGGCGTGGTCGTTGCCGACATTGCGTGCGGTGTTCTGGACGGGCACGGAAAAATTGTACCGGACGGAATGCTTGCGGAAGTTTTCGGTGTGAAACAGAATCTTACGCCAAACCCGAAATTCTCCGACGGAATCATAGGACAATATCTCCGCGCTGAGGGAAAACCTGAAATTTCAGAACAGTCGGCGGGAACGCTGGAATTATCATACGCTGTTGCTAATCCATCGGTGCAGGCGACCACAGCCAAATCATCTGGAAAAGTGGGAGATGCTCCGGTTTACTTTGCAAACACCCTGGGCAAAGGCAGGGCATATCTCCTCAATCTCGCCCCTTACACCTACGTTACAGAGAGGGGGAATCCGAATCCCGATCTCAATGGCTGTTTAAACAGTTGGAAGACCATGATAGGAGTCACGCCTCTCTATCAATTGCTAGATCAGGACAATAAATATATTGGTGGCCTTGAAGTGGCAAATGAATTTGAAATAGACGGAAAACGACTGTTCTGCTTACTGCCCGACCGCACGCCGCCTGCCGGACGGAAACCCCATTTAAAACTGGACCGGGTCTGGCATGTCTATGATATCCTGCAGAAAAAATATCTGGGACAGACAGACCGGATAAAATTTGAAGATATGGCAGACGGTGTGCCTGCCTGTTTCGGGTTATCACCATATAAGATTGAAAAGGTGGAGGCCTCTTTCACCGCCAGGCCGGAACGTGGAAGGACATCCAATCTGTCGGTCAAAATCAAGGCTTCCGCCCAGCCCGGAAAACATCTGCTGTATTTACGCCTGCTCAATCCTTCCGGAAAAGACTGTTATTGGATGGAGGCACGACCTTTCGCGGAAAATGGCGCCGCTGAAATCCCTTTTGCTTTCGCAGCAGATGAGCCGGCAGGGAAATACACGCTGACAGTGACAGATGTGATCAGTCAGCAAGGCTGTCAGTTGAACTTTGAAATCACCTCTTCGGATTCCACCGTACCTGGTGCTTCGGAAACTGCATGGCGTAATTCCAAACCATTCGTACCCGCCCCGCTTGAGCCGCAGAAAAATTATCGGTCGGAACAGACGTTATGGCGTGAAGATTTGGAAGACGGCTTTCTGACAAGCAACGGTGCAGACCGGGTCCTTCTTTCAAAAACCTGGGCCGGCGGATTGTCTTTGAGAACCTCTTTCGAAAAAGCAACCGGCATTACCCCTGCTCCGAAGGTGCCGGAAAGGCTGGGGTTATTTGCCGGTACTGCCAATAAGCCTCCGCTTTATACTGGAGCAATAGGGACAGCCGGTAAAGCACAGACGGCTGTCTGCGCATGGGCTGCAACTGACTCAAAACAACAGACTGCAAAGGATATTGTGGAATTCCAGCAGGGCAGTCTGAATTACGAAAACTGGAAACTGTTTTCAGTACGC
Source organism: uncultured Victivallis sp. (assembly GCA_964540865.1). Lineage (GTDB taxonomy): Bacteria > Verrucomicrobiota > Lentisphaeria > Victivallales > GWF2-50-93 > GWF2-50-93. Next base: position 982 of record CAZION010000135.1, on the reverse strand, counting down.
TATCCGGAAAATGCCTCCGCTGTACAGATAGACTTCAAATATAATGATGATCCGATAATGTATCCACACTGGCAGTGGCGTCCCCAGTTTTTCTTCATGCCTCCTCCTCTGCCCATCTGGATTAGCAGTAAAAACTGGAAATCCTCTCCGGCAACTCCGGTAAAATTCGGTAAAGATGATGATTTATATTGGCTCTTCGGGTATATCGGCAATCGCGGGAACCGCTTCTGGTTCGAGCTTATGTGGATGCCTGAAGAGATGGATGCAGTGGAATTTGGGGACGGCCTTTCCGTCATGTTCCGCCTTAAACCCGGAGTCGTGAATGCTCATTTCGCCTTTCATGTCTCATCATGGCAGGAGCCCTGGACGGATCACGTCACACCTGAACATGTAAAAAAGGCTTTCGCTAAATTCCATTCCGCCCCCGCTATCGGCGCTGACAAATCTGCTTCAGAAAGCGATCGTTTGTTGACTGATTTGATTCAGCGTCAGCTGGCCATGATAAAAGAGCGGAATATCCCGTTGACAGAAAACAACGTCCTGAATGATTATCTTAAGCTTTACGGGAAATTGTCAGGAAACGGATTGAAGGGCTCTGAACTTGGACAGTATTTCAAGAAACGCCAATCGGCTAAAGATTTCTCAGACAATCTGGCCAGCGTACTGGCGCTATATCTGACGGGTCATGACGACACGGAATTCAAACCTGTGGCCTTAACAGAGGTACGTCCAGGATTGAACTATGAATATTTCGAAACAAACCTTTCCAGCATTGATGGTGTGTCCAAGCTTGAGAAACCAACAGAGACAGGAGAGACAGAGGCAATAACATTGACTCCCGCCAGACGCAATGATGGTTTTGCGTTGCGTTACACTGGTTTTCTGGAAGTGCCGAGTTGGGGGGCATATCGCTTCCAGGCGAACGCCGATGACGGCATCCGCGTCTGGCTGTCCGACAAGCTGCTGGCTGAGAAAGCGTGGG
>CAZION010000134.1:0-19055 GCA_964540865.1 uncultured Victivallis sp. | reverse complement strand
ATGGAAAAACCAGACAGTACTCCGGAGGCAGCATCAGCGTGATTCCGTTGAGAATTTGAAGGTTGCGCGGCATTCCGGCATGATCCGAAATCTGTGTGCGGTGCGACCGGGACAGCATGCCCAGATCCAGACGTCCGCCTCCGCCGCAGCAGTTCTCGATCAGCAGATCTGGGAACTGCACCATCAACCGTTCCATTATACCATAGAGCAGCTCGTAATGAAGCCAGGTGATGTTTTCCGTGTAACCGGCTTCGATCCGCTCCCCGATATGGTTCGATGTCGGTGCGCCGTCAAAGCGGATGACGTCCACTCCGTAATCCCGGATGATCCTCACCAGTTCCGATTCGATCCACGCGGCGACCTCCGGGTTGGAGTAGTCGATGATGAGCCTCTCTGCAAAATGCGGCACCGGTTTTCCTTCTCTCTTGACGATCCACTCCGGATGCTGTTTGTAGATCTCACTCTCGAGACCGATGCCTTCCGGCTCGATCCATAAACCGAACATCATGCCTTTCTTCTTTATCGAATCAACGATCGGCTTGAGTCCGCGCGGGAACCACGAGCCCGGCACCCAGTCGCCCATGAACCTGGGATAGAACTGCTGTGTTCGCCGTTCTCCTGGACCTTTGCCATACCAGCCGGCGTCCATCATGTATACTTCGCAGCCCAGTTCATGCGCCAATTCAACGTCGCGCAGCAAAGACTCCTCGGTCAAGGCGTCAAGACCGCAAGACCCGTATGAATTCTGCGTCACCAGCGGACGTGGCATCCTTGGCGACTTCGGAATCACCGAGCGGCGGATGTGATTATGTGCGGCCTGTACTGCCGTGTCCAGATCCCCGCTCAGGTATCCTACATGAACCTTTGGGGTCGTGATTGTTTCACCGGTTTTGATCACGCGCATTGGTGCCGGAGCCGCAGGGCCTACACCTACATGCAGCATCTCACGCTGGATGGTGTCGCAGATTATCTCGGCTTTCCATTCGCCGGACCACCCCAAGTAGAACACAAAATGCTCAGAGGTATGCTTGCTTGCCAGAATGAAATACGGCGCCTGGTATCCGCAAGTGCCATAAGGTCCAGCTGCGTACAGCCCTGTCGCTACAGCATTGCGCAGAGGCTCCCATGCAAAACGGCCCTCCTGGCCCCATGCATTGCCAAGGAATCGGCCGACCTGGATAGGTGTCTCCTCAAACGTACTGGCGCGCAACGCAGAACCGCTCAGCAAAACTCCGGAAAAAATGTCAAGCGACGACAGCGCGGCGGGCGACGATCCCGTGTTCGTAATCTCCAGCCAACGCATAAGGAAAGAGGTTCCGTCCATCTCAGTGCAGACTACGACTTTGATTGGACGCAACGTGTGGGAAAGCTCCACCCTGGCATGCCGCCTGCCGCCGACTTCTGACTCACTGGCCGACACGAAAGTCCAACCCCAGTCGAGCGCCTGACCGTCTAGGTTTAAAGAGAAAGCCTGGCTTGGCGTATCACGATGGAAAGCAGTGATGTGTTCTCCGTCTTCTATCATCCCGTTCGCCGACCAGTATTTCCCGATCAGTTTGGTGCCGTCGAATTGTTCGCAATAGACAGTTCTCCCTGAAATGTAATGCATTTGCGGCACCGGAGATTTCGAGATTATTATCCGCTTTGTTTCATCCTGCATGCGTGATATCATGAATATGTCCCTTTATTTAATTTTTGCTTTATATTGCCTCAAAAGTATGTTGGGCTTTAGCCCGACAATTCTTAAATTTCTAAATAGTTGCTTTAAACTATACACATAACCTAAGCAATCTCTGCGCGTTTTCGCGTAGGATCAGACTTTTCTCGGCATCCTTCAAGTCGGCCGAATCGATGCGCACGCGCATCATCGGGGCGTAATAGAGCGGAGAATCCGTGCCGTAGAGGATCTTGTCCGCGCCCACTTCCTTTACAGCCCACTCGATGAGGTTCGGGGTGAGCGACCTTGAACTTGAGGTGTCGGTATTGATGTTCCCGTGGCGGCTTTTCTGGATGGCGCGCACCTGGTGCGATAAATCCTGGTCCCATCCGAATCCGAGATGGCTGAGGATCAGCTTGGCTTCCGGAAACGCATCGGCAAAAGGCACAAAATCCAGGGGCAGACTGAGTTCCTGGCCGCTGTGTGACTGCACAACTGCTTGATGTTTCGCAGCGAACTCGAATATTGCCCGACCGTATTCCACAATCGGATACTTGTGCATTTCCGGATGCACCTTGATGCCCACACACTGCGGATTTCCAAGCAGAAGATCGCTCTGTACGAAACTTTCAGGATGGCGCGGATCAAGCACGACCCAGAAGCGCAGTCCTGGTTGATCTTTCAAAGCCTGCAGGACTTCCTCATTTCCCGCGACGGCATTACCTTCACCCTCCGGCAATATGGATTTAAAAGAGGAAACCACCGTAACCTCGGTGCATGCCAGTTTCGCCAGCCGCAGAAGGACCGCCGCATCTCCTGACATGAAGCGCTGGTGCATCTCAATGCCACAGTCATAAATCCCCAGATGGGCATGTACGTCGATCGCAGGTAAACTTCTGATTGATTTGTTCATATCATTCAATTCCTATAATATTAATGTAGCACAGGCATCCTGCCTGTGTCTCTGCAAATTAACACAATTACGGGTTGTTTCGTTTGTAGCAGGCGAATTTATACGCCGTTATCTTAATTAAGAACGTGCAATAAATTGCAGCACTACTAACTAAAGACCCCTCCTAAACGATCAACTCAATCGTCCCAGCGTCCAGTCTATTCCCGCACGACCACCGACAACACACCAGTAAATCACCAGGAACGTATCCGGCGTGATCCTGATCGCAGAGGGTTGTCCGAATTGGAAGTGAGTTACTGCGTAATCTCCTTTCACAATTTCCCCGACTTTCCGGTTTTCCGGTGTCCAGACTTCTCCATCGAACACGGTTTTCCATTGTCCGCCGGATACGTCTGCAATCTGTGCACGCACACCGACCGGCGCCCGGCGATGATTGTAGACGAATAGTATACTCCCGTCATCCAGCAGCATCGGCCAGCCGGTCTGTCCGTACACAGGGGTCGGCATGCCTGCGGACCAGGTCTTTCCGGCATCATGACTGATGGCGTAATGGTTGGGTGCATCCTGATCGGTTTTCCAATCATGGGACCAACACGTTGCCAACAAGGTATTTTCGGATAACTGAACAATGCGTGCTTCCCAAAAGCCGATCCGCTTTGTCGGATCATGGAATATGTCTATCGGACCGCTCCATGTCGCTCCCCCGTCGGTCGAACGCAACGTTGTCACCCGGTGACCATACGGGCAGGTTCCGTCCCAGTTTCCCCATGTGGCGCATGAGAGGATCAGTGCGCCGTTATTTAATGTTGTAATCCCGTTCGGAAGTTCCAATGGGACAGGATATGGCTTTGGCAACGCAACAGGCGTCGTCCAAAAGCGACCCCGGTCATATGAATGACGCAATACCACTTTGTTTTCCCTCATTCCAAGAGTCTTCGGATGGACCATAGGAAGATTCGGATCAAGCGGCCACTGCGAACCCAGACAGTACAGAGAGCCGTCAGGAGCCTTGCTTATGAACCCTGTCTCGGTTGTAATCCCCTCAGCGAATCCCGCGGTGTCCAGAGGTCCTTCGGGCTTCCAGGTTTTTCCGCCATCGGTCGAACGGGCCAACTCCGTATGGCTGTCTGACGATTCAATCTCCGTGCTGGCGACAAAACTTGCCAGCAGTTCCTGTTCGCCCAGGCTGACGACCCGCGGATAGTATCCTTGAAGTCCGTCAGCGGTACGGAAGATCGTGCCCTGTTCAACAACGGAAAAATGCTTGTATTTATTTTTGCTCATTATTCCATGCTCCTTATAATTCCAGCCATTCCGGCATATTTTTCCGGATCCATTTTTGCAAATATTCTAGGTCCTTCTCCGTGCATGAGCTGTAGGGGGCCCGACATCTCAGGCTGGTCTTGAGGAAACCCGCACTGCGACCCATGAGGCGATCCAGTGAGGAATCCAAGTGTCCTCTCTCAAATAAAGTCTTCAACCCTTCTGAGAGCAGGTACTTGACCTGGTCAGTCATGGGTTGCAACTCATTCCATTTACCGGCGTAAAGGAGATCGAACATCTTCATCATCATGCGCGGATTGAAATAAATGAGCGAGCTGCAACATCCGACCGCCCCTGATGGTCCAAGCTCTGACAACAGATCCTCCCCGACAAACACATTGCAGAACTCGCTCAGGGCCGCACATCCTTCCGGAGTGCAACCTACAGTGTTCTCGTTGCTTTTTATGGATATGACTGTCGGAACTGCGGCATGGATCTTCCGATGCACTTCCAGGGGAATTGCGCGTTTCGCACGCTGGGTTTCATATATGGAAATAGGCAGACCCGGAACCGCCGCCGCCACCTCGACAACGAAGCGCAAAATTTCGTCATCGGTCAGCGCCATCCAGAAGGGTAACGCGATTTGAATTGCATCGGCACCCTTGTCCCTGGCGTAGCGCGCGCGCCGGATCGTTCCGCGGGTGAAAGTGGTTGAACACCCTATCATGACCGGCGTGCCGCCCTGTTTGCATTCTGCGATCGTGGTGTCGGTGATTGCAGTGAACTCCTCATATTCCAGCGCGTAGAACTCGCCTGTGGTCCCTCCAGTGTACACGCCGGGAATCTTGGCGGCGCAACAGCGCGCCACATCCCCGCGGTAGGTCTTTTCGTCATATCGATCATCATCCGTCCACGCCACCGGCAATCCAGCCCAGGGTCCGCGAAATGTTTTACGAGTAAGCATCATTTTCATGTCTCCATTGTTGTTATATTATTTTTTCACTGGAGGGATTTTCAGATTTGCAAGGGATATGCCCGTCATGTCCCCGGTGCAGAAGCTCACCCAGATCATTCCGTCATGTTCGACGATCCCGGGATAACTCGACCCGTCCATCTCGGCGAATCTGGAAAAGACTCCCTTTTCCGGATCCACCCAGAACAGCAATATACGCCCGTCCTCACGACCCTGATTGTCTGATGGATCTATCCGCCACGGCCCATCCGGACGTTCCGGTGGAAGTGAGCGTGCCGCACCTAAAAGACGACCATCACTCAGCGTGATGATTGTCGGACCTCCCAGCTGTACCCGCAGGACGTCCTTGATCGGCAGCGGATTGCCATCACCTTTCCAATCCACGAGTGGATTCTTCCATTTCCATTCCTGGTAATAGGGCGCTTTTCCTATCCCTAACATTGCGATACTGTCACTGTTGCCCCTGAGAAGACAGCAGGCAGTGCCGTCGGAAGTAAACGCAAGCCCGGCCTCATCTGCCTGAAGCTCTGGAACAAAATCCTTGCACAATATCCGCCAGCTCTTGCCGTCGCGCGTGCGGTGGAGCGTACCCGTCTTGTTGATGCCTAGCGCGTTGGTGACGCTGTATCCCATGCCGTTATACCATGTGACATTGAACCGATTCGTGTTCACTGCGCTCGGACATGAATAAGCGGAACCCCAGTTTTCGCCGTCGGTTGTGATCCATGTGGATGACTGGCAAGCCACATCCTTCTCCAGTTCGCTGTGGGGAACCAGGCCCAGCCCAAGCGTCTTGCGATCCAGCTGGTAGTGAGCACCGTCTTCACGAGGCTCCTTTGAAACAAATATCATTGTTGCGGTCATCATCAGATGTCCCTCCGCCGTGATGGAGAACCTTGGAGTACCCCCGTCCGCGCCATCCCATTCAATGACCTTGACAGTTTCCCAATTCTTGCCGTCGAAAGACCGGATGACCCGGCTTCTACCTGATGGGTGATTGTCGTGAATCAGCGATTCCCGGAAGCCGCAGTACCAGGCCCCCTTGAAGCGGGCCAGGTGCGGGAACTCCAGCCGGATCTTATTCGGATCCGGAATATTAGTGGGATTATACGGCTTGGGCGATTTCCAAATCTGCGTTCCTTTGACTGGATCCTTGTACATGTTCCTCCATATGTTTAAATATTAACTGGTATCTTTTCATTTCTTATTTTCTGAACTTGCTTAAAACTTAAAACCTGTATCTTAAAACTTTTCCCCGATTTCCATCACTTCATTTCCAGCTCTCCGAACTTCATCGGCATATGGAAGATGTTTTCTCCGGTAGGCGAAAATGCCGAGGCTTCGGTGACTTTGTCGTGAACCCGCTGGCGGCAGACATTGAAGTACCATGGAGCACCAGCTTCAGGTTTGTCTCCGGACACTCCGTTGCGGGAGTCGATCTCCTCCTGCTTTCCCCCTGCTACCGGTATGCGAACTTCAACGCTCCAATAACCGTCTCCTATGTACGAAGCCACCTTGGCGCCGGAAGCCCAAAGGGATTCAGTCCCACGGTTCCTGTCCAGATCCATCATCGCCCCGGAAGGATTGATTGCGAGCTGGTAATATGAATGCGTCTGGGTCTCCAGCAGGATTTCCACGCAGTCTCCATTCCAGATATTTGTATCCTCGTTCCGGGTTGTGCCGATATTCAGGTTCTTCATGTCGGCATCCATGCACTTGATACCGAAATAAATGCTGTCGTTCGCCCAGGCCATCTTGAACGATGTCGGTGATATGACAGGCTTGCCTGTCACCAGCTCCTTGAGATCGTAGGATGGCAGCCCATCCCAGAACGATTCATCGAGTTTTCCGTCCATTTTCAGATCCTTCTTATCTCGAGTCAATCCCTGGGCCTTGGGTGCGTTCTTGTGCCCTTCAAGTACTTTTTCCTTCAGTTCCTTGAGTGGTTTGACGTAGTCGGCGATCAGGGCGATGCGTTTGCCGTATATCGAATCTGCAGGAACTTTCTGCTGCGCTTTTCCGAGCAGTTCATTAACCTTGTCGATCTTCTCGGCGCTCTTCCTCATGCCAGCCCAGTTGGCTTCACAGTACTCTATGAATGTCTTCATCTCCTCTCTGGCCGGCCCGTAGAATAATGTATAGTATTCTTCAAGCATTGCTTTCAGATCCAGATCGGCATCCCACCAGAACCGCGAGGTCACATAGAGGTTGAGATGGAGCACGGCCAGCGTTCCGATCTCCTGGCGTGAAGTATCCCGGTACACCTCGAGGAATTCACCCATCGATTTTCCTTTCAATGATTTCAAATCCTGGGCGATAAGTCCGGTGAATAATGCGGGTATCCCATCCCATGGCATTTTCGGGCGCCCGTGAAGATAATAGTCATAAATGATAAGTTGGCCGGATTCAGGAAGCTTCTTCAGCCAGGCTTCCCTCAACTGCAAGAATTCCTGGCGTGTCTTCGGATCCTGGAACTCGCCGCGCCACTGGCAGATGCCGACAACCACGTTTGGGCTGAACTTTTCTATCTTCTCAGGCGGCAGCAGGAATGCGCCGTATGCCATGCAGCCGATCTTCCTGTCAGGATGTGTCTTGTAAACTTCCGTGGCCACACGATTCACATAGTCCCATACATAGTCGGAGATCTGTCCAGTCCAACCGCGATCAAGGGTGTCCTTGCCCTTGCAGAGTTCACACTGGCACAGATTGACGTATCCATCCTCGGGCATCACTGAAACCAGAGGTTCGTTGTAGACATCGTACATGGTCCGGACGAATTTCACGTTTTGATCGAAAAGACCCTTTGAAGATAGACAGGGAGCATGCTTGTCCCTCTTTCCACCGAAGAGCGCCATGAAGTCAGGATGCGCATCCTTGAAAACGTCACGTTCATAGATAAGCCTTCCACCGTGCGAAAGGCTCAGCGCCATTTCACCCAGCGGCTCCGGACCATTGTTAAAGCCGAGATGCAACTGCCACATAACCTCGTCACGCGTGGTTTGTCCGAACATCCTCCCGCCTTGATAAGGGGCGCGCAAGGCGAAGTCGGGCTTGACGGTCTTGTCGATCTCGGGAAGCACGATATTTTTGTTCTTCGGAAGGATCTCCCCGAATTCGCCTGGCATGTACCATCTCACTCCCTGCATGCGGAGAAACTCGCAGACGGCGTTGAATGAACCGCGCTGGTCCTTTTCCCAGATCTTCAGGACATCATTGTATTCCTTGGACAGATTGCCGTAGGGGAATCCCCACTTCTCGCCTGTGATCTTGTCCCACTTGGCCATTGTTTCACCGCTCTCCTCCAGCCTGCCACCGCTGTGGAAGGGCTCTTGCCGGATGAAGTCCTTGTCGTTGCCGAGCAACACCAGATAGTTCTTGCCTGAAACCATCCGGAATGCACCGTACTTCAGATCCTCTCCGGCGATCTTCATCTGATCCGTATAAGTGCTTTTTCCCACGTATATCTTGACTGGAACAGTTTCACTGGGGACATTTGATATTGCGAGTTTCGCACCGCTGATCTTCTCAACGTATGACTTTAATTCCTCTGCTGCCAGCTTTGCCATGCGTGTCGGTTTGTCGGAAATCACGATCTCGGCCTGCGGCTGTCCGTCCTTCACGATGAAGGTTTCTCCAAACACGGAAGAAGAACACGCAAATATTGCAACTCCCGATATCAACCGCGACAATAATATGATGCTGAACAATCTGCTATTTCTCATAGTCAATATCCTCTGTAATTATATTTGTTGGTATATTTTTTTCAGAAGAACAATGAAATTATTTCCCTGAAAAAATATCTCAATCATTGTCTTTTCCCTGTATGGGATGCGGGAGATGTCCCATATTTTCGTGCCTTGAATAAGATTCATCTTGATTCAAGATCCCTTATTTTTCGGACAATGCGCTTATTTTCTTCTGCATCTCTTCAATGAAGGACGGAGGAAGGTTTACTTTGATTTCCACTGCTTCCTTGTATTTCGCAAGGGCTTCAGGCTTCTTTCCCTGGGCTTCGTAAATTTCTCCATACGCCTTTAAGACATGGAATTTCATGTCTCCGACGGATTTATCCGAGTCTATGTTCTGCAAATTGGCCAAGGCTTCGTCGTACTTGGCTTGGCGTATCAGGATATTGGTGCTGGAAAGCGAGGAATCATTATAGCCCGGGGTGCCCTTCAGTGAGGCTAAGGCTTGAATTTTCTTATGAGTGTCCAAAGCCTTCTGATCATCTTTCATCGCTCCGTATATCACAGTTAATTCGCTCAAAGAATTAAGTTTTGCACGTTCGTCTGAAAACAAATCAGTCGCTTTATCCAGATCCTTTATCGCAGCTTCATAGTTTTTCACTTTGGAATAGGCATAGCCGCGGCGGTAAAACCCTTCTCCCTTTGATTCTTCCGGCCATACATCGAAATCCTCATCCTTGAATGCCACAACGATTTCCTCGGATTTCATGATCTTCATCTGGCAGTTGATGGACACCGGCTTGATTTCAATTTTCTTCGCCATCGCAACCGCATCATCATCTTTTTTCAGTGCTTTAAGGCTGAGCGCGGCATAAGCGAGGCAATCGGCTTTGCTCTGAGGAGTTGACGCCTCATCGGCTAGCTTGACGAATCCCTCCTGCGCTTCCTGGTACTTGCCCTGGTGATAAAGACCTACAGCCGTCTTCCAGTTCATTCCGTCTTCCGCCAGCAGACTCATTGCCATACAAACACCGACTCCAAAAACAATCGCTTTCCTCAACATGACACACACTCCTTTTGTTATTTTAATTTTTCTCTAAATTAAATAGCTTGAAAATTTTTAACTTCGAATTTTGCATGCTCTTCAATCATTCCCTCTTCCGTTTGGCAGCCAGAACGGTCCGGTTGCAGACAAGGCGACAGATCCTTTTTTCCTCATGTCGGCATGTCCGTCCCCATAGACAACATTGGCTCCGGTAAAATTGCTGTGCCAATATCGGATTTCCTGTTCCCTCTCGTTCACAGTCTGGTAGAAAATAGGAGCTCCGTATGAGTCTGCGGCCACCATGATGCGTGAAGGATTGGGAATATTGCCCTTTGCCCATTTAAGGTAATTACCCGAAAGTTTATAACCTTCACTGGACCACGTAGGCAGGAATTCGTTGTTCGTCGAGATTGTTATCCTGTCACCAAGAAGGCTGTGATAGCCGCCGGCTGAACTGCTGTTCCATGACGACCGTCCGCTGCCACCGGTCAGATTCCCGGCATCCGCCGGTTGCGGAACCGAGGGACAGGCATATTTGCTGTAACCGGCCGGGCCTTCGGTCATACTGCTGAAACGCGGAATGAATCCTGTGGTCTGCCTCTCAGGCAGATACATGCTTATCATCTCATCAAATTTAAATATGTTGCCATCTGCCCTATAACCATATTTTACACCTGGGAAATAGCCGTAATCGCTGAAATAGAGTTCGCACGCCGCGCCAATCTGTTTGAAAATATTCAGGCAGCTGATCTGTTTTGCAGTATCTTTGGCAACCTGCAATGCCGGAAGAAGCATTGCAGCCAAAATTCCGATGATAGCAATCACAACCAGAAGCTCAATGAGAGTGAATTTCATTCCGGGAAGGGATTTACAAACCGGAACGCCTGTCTTTTTCTTGTCAGATATTGAGATTTTGTCTTTCACTTCAACACCTCCAACTTACTATAAAAAAGATTGCCGTTTTTTTTCTTGTTTCATTATACGGCAGCCGTGGACGGCTGTCAATATAAAATCACCGCAATGTTTTATACTAATTCCGCATATTTCAAAACAGCCAGGAATATTTCACAGTACGAAGCTGGAATCAACTGAGGATGTTTTCCTGTATTCAACCGGTGTTGTTTTTGCAATATTTTTAAACCATTTCGTGAAATGGGATTGATATGAAAAGGCGAAGTCGTTTGCGATTTCAGCAAGCGGCTTGTCGCTTCCCAGCAACGCATGGCAGACGTTCTTGAATTTGTTCCTTTCCCAGAATTTTCGCGGGGACTCATTGAAATAATGTTTAAATTTTCGGTCCATCTGGCTGACGCTTAAAAAACATGATTTAGCCATTTTTTTCGCATCATATTCTACGCAGTCGCGAGACTGAAGCATTTTATAAATTATGCTCATCCTCTCATCTTTCGAACATGAATTCGATGGAATAAGCTGGTTTAAACTGTAGTGCTTCAATACAATTTCATAAGCCAGCAACTCAACCCCGAACCTGCTTTCCTGAGGAAGGGCTGCCAGTTTTTTGATCTTTTTCAGAATGGCTTCACAATAATCGAAGTAATCAGGCTTGAAAACGATAGGCAGTTTCTTGAAATCATCTAAAACATCACCCTCCTTGTTCCATATGTTGTAGTGGACGTTCAGCATTTCAAGCCCGGGCTCACACTCAAAATGACATTCAAGAAAAGCTGGCAGTGCGATGACTACTCCCTTTTCCAGGGGAAATGTCTCGGAATAGAAAAACACCTTCCCCTTACCGTTGATTACGTGAAGAAGATTTGAGTGATCGTTGAAATCAGCCTTGCCTTTACCCAGATGCTTCTCGGTAGCGTAGGTTACAAAACTGATGAACTGGAATCTGTTATTCTTTAGAAGTTCAAGATTCATTTATTTATCCGGATTTAATGTTCTACATTTCACTGGAAAGGTAAAACCATCTATATCACCTGTAATTTATGAGTATAGCTCTAATTTTCAATCTGATCCATCCTGCTCAATCCAATGTTGTAACTGACTAATTGAAATGGAAATCCTTGAACGATTCCGGCTGGAGGCCGATCCCGCGTTTGATCAATTCCGGGTTCGTTGCAAAAAAGGAGTTGAAGTCAAGCTTGAACGACGTCTCCATCATCCGGTCCGGCGCAAACCCGGTTTTATCAGCGGGATTATCCTTGACGCCCGGGTCTCCGGCAACTCCAGGATCAGCATAGATCGAATTGGCGCCGGGCATTATTTTTTCGAATTCAGGCATTGTAAGGATCTGAGTATAGCTGTGGGTTGCATGGTTCACAAACGCCAGGACTTTCCGCTCTTCCGGAGGGAAGCATCGGAACAGGAAGCAATTGTTTTTCAGCCTGAGCGATTCCAGCTCCTCAATTTCACTAAAGGCAATGTTCTGCTTCGCTTTTTTCTCCAGCATGTCTGTGAAGATATTGTTTTCCATGAATACTTTCTGATCCGCCGTATTGTTGATGACGAAGCCATAAATCATGGGCAGGAAGAACACTGTGTTCTCAATGCGTGCGTTGGGAGAGCGGTCTATCGATATGGCGCTTCCCATCTTATTGATGTTTACACAGTTCTTTACCAGCAAATTCTCAACACGCCGCGCTATGACTGATGTCGCAGTATATCCCCCGCGTCCGTCTGAAAAACACCGGGTGATGGAGATATCCCTGCAACTGTAGAGACTGAACTCCGCTGAGTCCGACATTCCATAATCGACAAGATAAAAACCGTCGAAACGCAATTGGTTCTTTCCGGTTGCGATGAATGCGCTGGTCAGAGCCTTGCCAGCCCCGTTCAAAAAGACCTTTTCGCCAGGTATTGACTTGAACGTGATGGGCGCGCCGGCTTCTCCCGTGGCCCGGATCCGTACCCGCTCCTTGTAAGTCCCGCCTGCTACGAATACTGAGTCGCCCACATTCACCTTGTCGGCTGCATGCTGAATCGTCTTCCAGGCGTTTTTACGGTCCAGCCCCGTGCCCGTGTCGTTCCCGTCAGGCGCCACATAATACACGAGAGGCGCAGGATTTTCTTTCAACGTCGTGAATGAAATCGCTTCTCCCTTGAGCTCTATTGATTCCAATGGCGTCTCAGCGGAATTCGCCTTTCCTGTCTGGAGCGATTTGATCCGGAAGTAATATTTCCGGCCCGGTTCCAGTCCGGTCAGGCTGTAATTCCCGAAACGAGTGGAATCGAAACTGATCGTGTTCTCGCAGGTTGGTAACTTACCCCATGCAAGTTCGCAGGTTGCCGGCTGAGAGATCATCCATTCCAGATTCGCCGTGGTCGCACTCACTGAATGCACCTCAGGTTTTACAGTCAGCTCCAGAACCCCCTGACGTTTCTCATCCCGGTAAACACCAAATGATTTTCCGAATGGACCTCCTGCCGAAAATACGCCGGCGTTCTTAAGTGCCGCAACTCCGTCGACCTGGGCGAATTCCGGGATCAACGACCGGGAATACATGTCATGGAGTTCACCTGATGCACCATTGACTCCTACTTTTCCTGCTTGCAGATCTGCCAAGGCTACGCCCCGTCCCTCCACCATCCAGGCAGTTGTCGCCGGACAGTAGCTGTTGTAATCCGAGTATTTAATTGTCGTGTCCCCATCCAAACGCACGGCGGCACCCTCTCGGTTGTCATACAGGTTGCCGCTCAGCCACACCTGCGAACAGCCCTTCAAGATCAGAGCCGCCTGACGGAATCCGGTGAAGGAACAGTGGAAAAAGGTGAGCCCTTTAACGCCAGCCATAGCCACTTCAGATGAGGTGAACTGGCAGTTCTTGAATCCGATTGAGACTCCTCCATCGATATTAATTTTCCCGCTGAAATGAAGTCGCTCAAATTCCACCTGACTGCTGTCCTTCATCCGCAAAGCCCCACGGATCACCACCGGTTTGCTGCCCCGGCCACGAATTGCAATCGGTTTCGTCGCTTCTCCCTTGAGAGAAAGATCCAAATCCGCATCGTAAACGCCAGGTTCCAAATAAAGTGTGTCGCCAGACTTCAGTTTTTTCACCGCACGGCCTAAAGTTTTCCAGGAGTTGCCCGCAGACAGGCCGTCGGACTGATCATCGCCGTCAGTTCGAACATAAAAAATGTTATTCTCATATGGAAAAGGGCCACTATCGCTACCGTCAGGCGCGGTTTTCCGGAAACACGATTTTTCCTGGAGCCGAAAATCGTAATTATCCGGATCGGCAAACTCTCTGCTCATGTCGAGACCTTTGGACTCGCTCAAAATAATATTGTCAGCAAGACCGCCTTTTCCATTTCGTCCCATCAGGCAGTGAATTGTATTGCTTGCCATGACGCTCCACAGCCCCGGTCCGATACAACGCTCCGTAGTATGGAAATATTCCACTCCGGTCTTGATTTTGAAATCACAATAATTGCCCCAGGCCAAGTTGTTCACCAGCCGGCTCTTGTTCCTGTCGTCGTTGCCTGGAACATTTTTTTCGCCGTATGTTCCTCCGTCGGTACCGGTACCGTAGATGTTGATTCCATACTTTCCGTTCATGAACGAAGTCGAATCGCGGATCGTATCACGCCGTCCGGTAAAAATTGTCAGACCACCCATATCCCCTGCCCAGAACTGCGACGTGTTTGCCCAGGAGGTGCATCTTTCGATCACATTATCCCCGCTCCCCGCTTCCGCCGAGGTCAGGCCTATACCCCATCCATTCAACCAAGCCCGGCAATCGCGGATTACGCAATCCTTCCCGTTGACCAAGAACATGCCCCAAACTCCTCCCGCAGTACATTCGCGATAATTTAATTCTTGCATCGCGTTAAAACCTGTTACACCCAACCCCTCGATCACCACGCGTCTGGGACTCGCCAGATATACACCGTGAGTGGGAATGATCGAAGCAGTGTACCGATGTATGTCCGCCGGCGACATGTCCGAAGTTGAAATGTACAGCTTACCTGCGGCAAGATCATGATGGAAGGAGCCCGGCGAGAATTCCAATTCGGTCACATTAGGCATGCGTTCATAAATCTTCAGAGTGTCCAGCTCGTTCACCACCACAACTTCAACCTTGACGGCAATGTCAGTAACGTATACAAAACGCATACCTTCAGCTTTTTTAAAGGGAGTCACAAGAATATCTCCACGCAACAACACAGTCCCGGGGATCTCCGCACGGATCAGTGTCTCCTTTTCCACACTGCCAATCTTTGCCCGCCGGACTGATTCGGTATATTCTCCCGGTCCTATGGTAAGTGTATCACCAGGATTCAAGGTGTCGACGCCTTTCTGTACAGTTAGAAACGCGCGCTTTTTTGCTAGTCCATCATTCGTGTCTGCCCCATGCTTTCCAACGAAGTATTCCGCCGCTTCAAGTTGTCCCGAAGTCAGTGCCATAACGAACAGCATCAGCATCATTTTTTTTATCATCTGCAATCACCTTTCATTGCATTCCCCATTTCTGAAAAGCCTTATCCCTTGACATTATATGACAGAAGGTTATGCTATACAACGTTCTATCCGTTATTATTACTTGTCTATTGCGGATTTTTGAATGTAGCACAGGAAGAAGGATCAATGGATCTTGATTACATAGTAAAACAAACTCTCGTAAAGAAAATATTCTTTGTCACGCACAAGGGGAAGAAGCGCGGCTTCTTCCATGCATTGCATATACACGGGCCATCATTTCATGAAATAATCTACGTCGACTACGGAAAATTGAATCTGCTTATGGATGACAGGAAGATAATCCTCAATCCCGGCGAGTGCATATTGATACCCGGAGCCACAAAACATTCCTTTGCCGGCGAGTCCGGAGCGCCGTTCGATTATTTGAACATAGCCTTTGACGGCAAAGTCCCTCAGTCACTTTTCGGTAAAAGCATGCCTGTCAACCGCAAATGTCTCGAACTGCTGGAAAAGTTAAAGCAGGAAAGTGTCAATGAAATGCCGTATTGCCGCGAAGCAATAGCCTGTCATCTGACCGACCTGATAATAAATCTACTTAGGCAGATCAACGTTTCGATACCGAGTAAGCTGCCGGAATCCGCGAACCGCCACCGGTACCGGTCAGAATATGTCAACAGGGTTCTGGCAATTGTCGCCAATGAATATTCAAAACCTCTCAACCTTGGCCAGCTCAGCCGGGCTGCGGGCATTGGAAAATCCCGGCTGTGCAAACTCTTGAAGATTGAAACAGGTGAAAATTTCAGCACAATGCTGCATAAGCAGAGGGTTTCCGCAGCCAAACATCTTTTAAGCGAGGGATCCTTTTCCATTGAAAACATCGCCAACTCAGTCGGATACTCAAACTCGTCCTTCTTCTTCAGGATATTCAAACGCATGACTGGGATGACTCCGAAAGAATACTCTCTCAGCCTCGGCGAGCCTGCCGAAAGAGAATGATAC
The DNA here is from genome assembly GCA_964540865.1 of uncultured Victivallis sp. GTDB lineage: Bacteria > Verrucomicrobiota > Lentisphaeria > Victivallales > GWF2-50-93 > GWF2-50-93. Next base: position 3,130 of record CAZION010000134.1, on the reverse strand, counting down.
AATACAGGTTCCTTGTAAAAGCAAATCTTGAATATTATATTCGAACATGAAAAAGACATTATCAGTATCAACATTCAAAAAAGAAATATCTGAAGATAAAAAGTATTGGAGAAGCAAAACTCCCGAAGACAGGCTTAACGCTCTCGAGGAATTGAGACTTCAATCAGGAAAATTCCTATATGAATATCCAGCAAGACTTTCAAGAGTTATTGAAATTGTTAGAAAGAACAAGAAATCAACAAAACGACTTCAGGACAAAGCCGATCTGGAAAAATTAACCTGAATTCCGGCTTATTCATTATAATTCACTCACAGCAATTTGACATATTGCGTAAAATCCCTAGATTTGCCACTTACGAATCCGTAAAATAAAACTGGAGGCTTTTATGAATAATGAAATAACAACTTCGATACCTGCGGATCATCCACTTAGAAAATCTGTCTGGATATGGCCTGAAGGCTATATGTATCTTCTAAACCATTTCGCACAGTTCAGATATGATTTCAAGCTGAAGAAGATTCCCGGGAAGGCCCCTTTCTTCATAACCGCCGACAAGTCATACAGGCTGTACATCAACGGAAAATATGTCTGCCGCGGACCGGCTAGAGGGTATCAGAGCCATTGGCCGTTCGACGAAGTCGACATTAAAAAATATTTACAGGCCGGCAATAACTGGATTTCAGTCGAAGCGTACACTCCCGGAATAAGCACCTTTCAATATCTCCACCATACAAAGGCGGGGATGCTCTGCGCCGCAAAATGGGGCGAAACGGAAATAAATTCAGATGTTAAAACATGGAAGATGCGCCGCGCGTCCGCCTATAATGTCGAAACCGGCAGATTGTCACTCCAGCTGGATTTCCAAGAGGATTTCAATGCGGCGAAAGATGACAGGGCATGGATATTTTCCGCCAAAGCGCCTACCGGCTGGCGCGCTGAATATTTCCCTGAAGGCGGACATAAGATGCTGTCAACTCCTTTCGGACAGCCTCCTTACGATAGCATAGAGCCGAGGGGGATTCCGATGCTCCGCGAGGAAATTATCAAGCCTGCGGTGGTAACTTCAACAGGTGTCGGAACCTGCAGCGGCGATTACAAGACGTGTAAGAACATTTCCTGGCATTTCATTGACAACGAATTCTCATCAGTAAAGAAATGGGAAAAGGGAAGTGCTGTGAAAACTGTTTCAGGAAAAGACTTCCTGGAAATCACCATCGAACCGGCCGGCAAAGGAAAATTCAGCGCAACGACAATTGACATGGGCAAATTTGCGGTTGGAAATCTTATAGTTGATGTCGAAGGGGCGGATGGCGGAGAGATCCTAGACTTCCATCATTATCAATGCCTGAGGGGCGATGTTCCTGCATTTATCAAACCGGGAGATGCATGCCTCATCGCACTGGCAAACAGATTGAGACTTGCAAAGGGTGGGACAAGTCATGAATTCTACCAAATCATCGGCTCCCGTCATTTCTCAATTGTCGCCCGCGATCTGACAAAGGCCCTGAAAATTAAATTGAGATTGAGGACAGCTTATTATCCCTTCACGATGAAAGGAAACTTCAAATCCTCCGACAGCGTACTCAACAACATCTATGACATCTGCAAACATACGCAACAGATATGTTCGATTGACGCCTATGTCGACACTCCGTGGCGTGAACAGGCACAGTGGTGGGGAGATGCGCGTGTCCAGGCGGCAAACACTTTCTTCATCGATGGAGACCCGCGGCTTCTTGCCAGGGGAATTCATTCGATTGCGGGACAGCGTGCTCCGCAGGGGTTGACTTACGGGCATGCCCCAACTTCTTCCGGATGGTGCATCCTTCCTGATTTCTCACTTACATGGATTCTCACCATATGGGATTACTACTGGCAGACAGGGGATCTGAAAGTTTTCCATGAACAGCATTCAAGGATAAAGGAAATAATAGGGTACTTCGAATCCTCAGAAGTCAGGGATAAAAACGGATTACTTGTTTATGATCCGCGTTTCTGGCTTTTTGAAGACTGGTCGACCCTGCCGAAGGAAAGAGTCCCGACATTCCTCAATCTCTGGCATATCATCACTCTCGAATATTATGCAAAACTCCTCAAGGTTGCAGGAAAAAATACGGAACTGAGGAAGTGCAACGCCGAAATAATCAGCCGCAGGAAACTTGTGGTGTCAAAACTTTTCGACGCCAAGACAGGACTTTTCTGCGCTTGCCTTGACAAGGACGGCAAGCAGTCCGGCGAACCGTCAGTTCATGATCAGGTAATGGCTCTAATGCTTAACCTGAAACCGGAATTCCATGAAAACATGATAGAGAAACGGATACTGCCTTACCTCAAACTGGAAAAAGCCTCCTGGGCTGTTCCCTCGTCCTTCTGGGCGACGTACGTTTTCGAGACGATGGGCAAATGCGGATATGGGAAGGAAGTTGTAGAATTCATCAGGGAGAAATGGTCCCCGATGCTGGTTAGCGGAACTACCTGGGAAGGTTTTGAATGGTCCGGATCCAAAGGAGGATCATGTTCCCATGCCTGGACCGCGCATCCGTCATTCCACTTTGTCAATATACTCGCCGGAATCAGGCAGCTTGGGCCGGCTTGGGAATCCATTGAATTCGCCCCTCAGTTTGCCGATGGAATTGATTTTGCCGAAGCGGCAGTACCCTCCCCGAAAGGTGAGATAAAAGCCAGGTGGAAAAGAAGCGGCGGAAAAATAGAAACGGTGCTGACAATCCCATCCGGAGTCAAGGTGCAAGTGAAGCTCCCGGGAGTGAGCAAAATCATAAGCAAGGCTGGCACGCATAAGTTCATTGTCTGAGGTATTCTATGAACCGCCACCATATCCTGGTGGCATCTATATAATTAGAGCCGGCAAGATGCCGGCGTTCCATCCTTAGCGTCAAAGCGTGCTTGCTCATAACGGATATTTTCCCGCACAAAGGCACGGAATCACTGAGAAGAATTTCTCTACGGATAATTTAGCGTTGTGCCGCCACCCTGGGGGGACGGAAAATTATATTTGATTATTTAGGGAACCTCTAAAAATTGGCATATGGCGCGAGACAGGAGATTATGGAGAGACGGCTAGGAGCAAATACCAGGAGCAGCCCCGTAGCGGGCTGTGACTGTGTTTGC
>CAZION010000133.1:0-19116 GCA_964540865.1 uncultured Victivallis sp. | reverse complement strand
AAATGAAAAATGAGGCCAAATTATGACCTTCGTGCAACAAACCGCAGAAGAGGCTTATTATTTCAACACTATTATCTTGCCGACCTGTTCTGTACTCGCACGTGCCGCCATCACAATTCCTTTTTTTTGCTCCACTTGGGCAGTTGCTCAACAAACCAAACAAGTCATAATAATTTACAGGATTATTGTTGACAAAACCATAAGACAGGTTGATTTCCTTACTAAGACAATCTCCCTTTCTACAATTTGTTGCTTTTCTAGAAAACTCTTCTATTGGATCTCGGCTCATCCATCTCCCTATTTCTGGATTATAGAATCTGCAACCATAATAGACCAAGCCGGAGGAATCAGAAGGTTTAGTACTAAAGGTAAAAGGTAAACCAGAACTGTTTTTTTTCTCGCCAAAAGGCGAATATGCAAGTTTTGCAGTGATTGAGCCGGAGGAGTCGCAAGTGGAAATCACGTTGCCGTTACCATCATACAAATAGTTAAAAGTTTTAGGTTTTAAGTTCTCAGTTTTAAGTTCGGAAGAAGCCAAAACAGCTTCAACTCCTCCAGCAGTGTTCAAGGAACCTGACAAGTCAAGGCCTAGAGTATGAAATTGGGCAACTTGAACTGTAGGATGGAAAGACTGGGTTATTCTTGCCTGTTCGATCATTCCGCTCATTAAAAACTTCGTGGTTTTTATACCCTCGGAAGTAATTTCTTCGCTTTGAATTCGCTGACCCAATGAGTCGTATGAATATTTTACAATCACATCGGTTTTTTTTACCTCGACAAGGCGATTGTGAAGATCGTATCGATATTCGCAATCCGGAGATTTAATTTGGTTGCCGTATTTATCATATTCAAATCCCTGATTTGTATACTGGTTAAGCTTGTTATAGGAAAAATCATGAATTGTTAATTCGATTTTGTCTTTAACCCTATTCCCTATGGCATCATAATCATAGGTATAATTTTTATCGTTGCTGCCTTTTGCAGAAACAATCTGGTTATACTTGTCATAACCATACCGCCATTTAATACTATTAATCTCAGATTCAATTCGTCGGTTAAGTTTGTCATAATCATATGAACAAAGTAAAGAGTCATTCATTTTTTTAGAAATCAAGCGTCCAACTTTATCATATTCATTGACTATTTTAACCGATCCAAATGAAAGAGACGCGATTTGCCCCATCTTATCATAGCTGTAACCATATTCGCCAGCTGGCGAGGAAGTTTTGATAATCCTGTTGAGCTCATCATAAGAATATTCGGTCTTGAATTCTTTACTGTCAAGTACGCAAAGTTTAGCAGCGAGCAACCCTGAAGAATTATAGGAATATTTTATCTCGCCAACCAGCCCTTTCTCGTAAATCACACGCCCGAAATCATCATATGCGAACCCAACCTTTCCGGATTCGTCTGATACAGCAACTAGCTTGCCGTCAGAATTGAAGGTAAGAAGGGTAACTAAAGATACAGGTAGGTTACCTTTGTTATCTTGGGTAACCTGGATTTTAACTAGCCGGTTCATATCATCGTAAGAATATACAGTGGTTCTGCCAGCTTCAACTTTTCTCTCAAGTAAGCCATTACCGTTATAGGCATGGCTCACCTGTGAGCCATCTGGCCAGATGCGTTTGATAAGATGACCTGCATTGTCATATTCAAATTTAAATTTTGTGCCATTTCCATCATCATATGAGACAATTTCACCGAACGAATTGTAGCTGAATAAAAGCGGATAAGTCCCCGCACCTTTTCTTGCAGAGATTCTTCCATATTTATCATATTCTATATCGGATTTTTCCGAATCTGGCAATATGCGCCCGGACACACGACCGTCGTCAGTATAAATGTTCTTATAGATTCGACCAAGAATATCTTTGACTTCTCCCATTCGCCCGTTATCATCGTATTTGAAACTTGACTTCATTTCCCCATTTGAAAGAACACTTACAAGCTGTCCGTTCTTATTGTATTTATATTCTGTCCTGTTGCCTAGGGCATCCTCCGAATTCAGGCGAATATTTCCATTCATGCCGTATCTTTCAATCAACTGTCCAATATCTTTCTTATCCGAAGGAATAATATTTTCCAGAGCCGCGACCTGATATGAGCCGTATTCCTCTTTATAATCAAACTTTGCAAGATCTGAATTCTCAATGAACTTCTTATATACTAAAACCTCCTTCATGCCATCACCCTTGTACGAATAAATATAGCTCTGCTTGACAGCACCTGAATCCGACACCGGTTTCAATATCGAATTAAGCTGTCCATTTGGTGAATAGTCATACCTTGCATCAAGGCGAAAGACAGTTTTGTGCTGTGCGCGATCTGCGTCCTCGCCGCTGGATGTGGTCAGGGCTTGCCCTGCACTTTTGGAAGCTATGCTGCCGGTTGTTCTCACTTCAAAAATATTTCCGAAAACGTCATAGGTGCGGTTTTCAAAAATTTTGTTTTCAAACAGGAGTTCCCTCTCCTCTGAGGTTTTGCATTTCATGAGATCTTCCGATGAATAGCGTGCAATTGCGTTGATTCGTCCAACTGAATCGAATCCATATCGGGTAACGATACCCTTTTCAACAGAAGTGATCAGTTTTCCTGATTTTTCACTGTAGAAGTTCTGAGTTATACCACCATCAGGATTTGTTTTTGAAACAACTCGTCCGGCAGAGTCCAATTTGTACGTGATTTTTCTACCCTTTAGATCAAATGGCAGGCCGTGATCGGTCTCGGCAACGAGTTTACCGGCCCTGTCATATTCCAGGACAACATTCTTCTCATGGGACCCGGAAATCTTGATTATGCGTCCACGCAGGTCATACGAGAACACGCTTTGCGAACCATCCGAATAAATTTCTTTGGTTTTTTCACCAATATTATTGTATTCGGATTTCATCCAAGTACCATCGGATTTCCGTTCCTCAATCATGTCGCCGTTTATTGCCGCGTAGGCGAATTCAACAAATGTCTTGTCGGGGTTGATGATCTTGGCAAGTTTTCCGTTCTTGTCGTATTCGAATCTAGTTTCTGTACAGGTGGGGGAAACTTCAAGCACCTTACGATGGGCATTATCATAAGCAAACTTCTTGATGCCTCCGGCGCGGTCAACCGCCTCAACAAGGCCGCAGCAGAAATACTTGAACTGCTCGCTCGTGTTGTCCGGATAAATGATCGATGCAACTCTGCCCCATGGCTCATATGTAAACTTCCTGACATACGGGGTCAGAACTTTTTGAGAAGCATTCTCCACCTTTGCTGGAATTAGCTCAATCTTATCAATCAAGTTGAGGTTTTTAAGGTATGAATACTGGGTCGTCACACCATCGGGACGTGTATGTGAGATAATGCGGCAAAGCTTGTCGAACTCGAATTTATGAACACGGTCACCGGCTTCGACCGTTTCAGAAGGCAAGCCGTTTTTATCATAGCTGTAAACGGTGACAATGCCCTTGTCGCTGACTAACTTGAGAAGGCCATCGTCATATTTATAAACAGAAGGGCGGTCCATCTCGTCTGTTTGTTCTATGAGACGGTCGGCTTCATCATATTTGTATTTCACCGAAGAACCGTCGGGATAAATTGTGGCAATTTTGCGTCCCTGCCCGTCATAAGTGTATCTGGTGACACGTCCCAGGGCGTCTGTTTCGGAAGTCACAGCAACGTTTGAGCCATCTCTTGTAATATCAGTTGTTCTGCCATTTACAATCTTTTTAGATGCGCAGAGCGTACCACACTTTGATTGAAGTATTGTCTCATTCTCAGTTTTGAATATCTCGGCTCCGCTTTCAATGATAACTCTGCCTTTCGCCTCGATACGGCTCCCGTCGGCATTCAATGAGACTCTGACAAAAAGCTTTGTCCCGTCTGGTTTCTTCAATGTGCCAAGTGTGTAAGCCGTGTCTTTTTTCTTTTTGTCTGCGGTGTGCTTCTGATATTCGGCTACGTATTTCTCGCCATCAGTATTAAGCAAAGTGAGAATTCTGCCCTCTGCATCACATTCAAGATGAATATCCCTTACGATGAAGGGTTTGCCGACCGCATTCGGCTTAAGTCCGGTCTTCGGATAGAGAGGATGTGTCTTCGGAAGACTTGTCTGCACGGCGGAAATCTGACCACGAACATTGTAAGTAATATCAGTAACCGCCCCTGCCGGATCAACAACTTTGGAGGGAAGCCCGTTGGTATATGTAATGGCATATCTGGAACCGTCCGGGTTAATCACGGCACTCATGAGCCCGTCTTTGGAATACTCGCAGGTCACCATCTTTGCCGGACAATTCTGATCTCGGATTGATGTAAACCTCCAATTGGCTCCCCCGTCTTCGGATGAAAATACAAAATCTGTTCCGGTTTTGATGTTTCTGACAACTATATTCGCCTGCTCCCTGATAAGTGAATATTGCTCATAGTTCTTAGATCTGAAAACCCGGTTTACGTCAGCAGACATGACGGACAGGTCGAATCCAATATTCTGATCTCCGATTCTCACCAGAATAGAGTCTGTAAGTCCTTCTTTAGCTCCAGGCATCAGCAACTGATAAATCGTAGATGGCGTAAAGGCAGTAGTCTTGCCAAGTTCGACTAACAAAAGCCCGTGACTTAGGGAAGACAAGGTATTGAGATTTATCTCCATTTTAGCGAACCCGCTTGCATTAAGAGAGACAGCTTCTGGCGAACCAGAGGAGGAACATGACACACATCCAACGCCATGCGGATTCGGCTCCGAAGGCAGCGTATACCCGGAAGGAAGAATATTCCCGGCAGATATGGAAATGCCTGTAAACACTGAAACGCTTAAAACGACAAAATTCTTTATGAATCCATTCTTGGCAAACGACATGTGAAAATTCTCCCTTATCCTGGCAGTTACAATAATAGTTGTGTTAAAACTCGACGTGTTTATATCTTTAAATCGGATGGAAAGCCTTCCTTAATGCCAGTCGCCTTCCTCAGTACATGAACACTTGTCTGCGGCCGGGGCGCACGTTAATGTTTTATAGCACGGGCCTGCCCCGCCACTGCCACCAGCACATTGCGAAGGATCAAGCGTGATTGTTTGCGTATCGCCAATCTGCCCGTCCCAACCAGCAATAAGCTTGACTGTGAATACGGCAAGCAGCAGGGCGACAACGCCAAGCGCGACGACAGTGTTTCTGAGGGACATAAAGCTTTTTATCATTTCCGGCCTCCATTAATAATTGGTGTAAATTAGTATGGGTTGAGATGTTGTCAAGAAGCAATACCAGCCAATTTACAGAAAAGATTGATTTAATTGCATGCACCAATAAGAGTTTGGCTTTAATTGCCAATATCACTTATAGCAGAGTTTTCACACCGCATCATAAGTCTAATGAGTAAAACAATCCCGTACAATTATTGTTTTCAACCATCAGTCACTTGTGAGGTATCATCCATATAATAGGATATATATCACTTAGGCATATATACTGTCACCTTGATATTGTAATGTTGCCGATTTATCCTACGCTTCGTTTAATCTTGGGTTGATGATAATACTGCATAAGTGTATATTTCGGGCCATTGCTCCATAAATATTGCATATAAAACAACACATAATAAGAGGTGCTTATATGAGGACTAGGGAATTCAAAGAGGATGAAAAAAGTCCATTACCCCTTTATACGCAGCTGAAGCAGTACTTGATCACTCAGATCCGGAACGGGGTCTACAGCCCCGAGGAGCTGCTCCCGTCAATCACCGAAATAGAGGAACGCGTCGAGCTCGGCAGGGTTACGATTGTCCGCGCCATGCAGGAGCTGGTGAAGGACGGGTATGCCACGGGCATCCACGGGAAAGGATATTATGTCGCCCAGCGCGGCGCAAAGCCACTTATAGGGATTGTCGCACCATTCAACACCGTCTACATGCAGATATATGTCCATCTGGCGGCAGGGGTGAGGAATGCGGCGGACAAGCTGAACTATGAGGTGATCATCAAGTCATCCGAGGAGGAGCCGAGAAGATTCATGCAGGTGGTTGAGGAATTCGTGAATTACCGGGGCTGTCGCCATATCATAGCCGTCCCGCCCATGGACATGCAGGGAAATGTCAGCAGGGACTCCCTGAATAGGCTGCGGAACCTGAAAAGACTTAAAGGCATAAGATATGCGGTGGTTGACAGGATTGCCCCATCCAATATTTTCCAGATACACCAGGACCGTTTCGAAGGCAACATGCTCCTGATAAAACGCGCCTCTGCAAGAAACTGCAGGAAGCTCCTTTTCCTTGACAGGGTAATGGTCAACCCCAACTTCGGCGGACCCGAGCTTTTTAAAAGACTTGTGAACGAAGCAAGGAATATCGATTCCGACATGAAGTTGGATTACGCAGTCCCTGTTTCAGTTGAGGAGGACCTGAAGCTCATATTGAGGGAGGGATATGATGCTGTCTTTGCCGATGATCTGTATGCCAGGAAGATTGTCAACATGGCGGGTGCGGCAAGGTCTTTCCATATAGCCGGATACAATGGGATGGCGGCAGCGACCGCGATAAGCCCGAGGATAACGACTGTGAATTCAAACTTGACGGAGGCCGGCCAGATTGCGGTAGACTACCTCTTCAATAGAAAGACCAGAAGCGTAAAGGTTGTGGATGTAAAACCTTACCTTATGGAAGGTGAAACGTTCTAGGTCGGACCGTGCATGCAAGCCGGGAAGAGCAACCTCAAAGACACAGAGCCCCCTGGGGAATTTTTATTTTCTTAATTTGCAATTGCATCAGCTTAATTAATCTGCTGTACCAGGCTTTTTGCCTGTTCCGTCCAGAAATCTCCGGCATTGGGAGAAGAATCCATTGATTTCGCAGCGGCAATAGCCCTGTCTTTCTTGCCTATTGCCAGGAATATCCTTGCGGCGGAAAAACAAGCTTCATTCCTGACGGTGGCCGGAAATTTTAGTTCAGCGCCGACTTTGGAGAAAGCCTCAGCTGCCGCTTCTTTTTTATTTGCAAGTTCAAGGAGATAGCCTTCGTCAAGCTTTGCCTGCCAGTATACCTCTGGAGTACCTGAAGCCGGCGTTATTTCCCCGCAAACTTTAATGGCATCTTCATATTTTTTCTCATCAGTGAGGATTTTTGCCATTTTGAGTCTTGCGAAGTTCGCAGCCGGATTTGATGGCTGGGCGGTTATTGCCTTCTGAAGCTCCTGAACGGTTTTCGCCTTGCTGAATTCAAGGGAAGCCTCAATCTCCCGTTTGCTGCCGAAGGAGGAGAAAATCATGTAAAGGGCGAAAAGTATCAGTACGGCAACAGATATATTCAATATTTTAGGCCAGTGACTGATGAAGAAATCCTCAAAATGTGCCATTTCATCGTATGCTTCCTCGACAATGTTGTCTTTATCAACTTTCTTTGACATTATCATTCTCCGTTTTCGTTTTCATGTTAAATGTGTGAGCGAGACCGTTAAACTAATTCACAAGCATTTTAAATCAAATAAACTGCGGCAAATACGGGGATTATATTTGCCATCTCTCTGTTTCATCCCTTCCAGTCAATATCCCACTTTTTAGCCAGAATCCCCTCTTCAACCCTGTCGACAACATCACTGATCCTAATGATGAAATGATCTTCCGTCGTCGGCCATGCGATCAGTCTGATTCCGGGTCAACAGTTGAAGCCCTGAAAGAAAAAACCCTATGTTTCAGGTTTATTATTGTCAGCGAATTGTTGGCGGTCTGAGGATCTCCGGTCGCTTTGCCCATTGATATTATTGATGGATTGGAAAAGAAAGGCATTTCGATTTGATAAGCAGCACTTCCATAGGTCATCACCGTATGATATCCCTTCCCATTTTTACCGATCCACTGCCAGCCGGCGGAATATGGGAAGTATCCCTGTGAATTTCCTAGCTGCGTTTTTGAATGTCCGCATCCAAGATTGTGTCCGCACTCATGGGCGAGCGTATACGAATTGGCAAGCTGTTTGACTCTGCACAGGTTGAAAGCAAGGGAAGAATACCCGGAGTATAGCCAGCCAAGCCCCCCGACATCGTCACAGGCGGTCACAAGTGTGACAATGTCAGCGCCGTATTTATTGCGCAAAGCTTGAACTGTTTCGTTGAAGGTTATGCTGTTAATGTCTGACGAGGAACTGCCCCGGCCCTCTCCTGCGGCAATATAATTAATTTCCTGTGAATGCACAAGCCTAAGCCTTGCGCCCGTCTTGCTGTTTGCGAATGCGGTGTTAGCCCTTGCAACCGCGATTGCCATTATGCTATCAATCGGCCCCTGATAATTACCGACGGCCCATTTCTTGGCAGCAGGGGTATATACAATCATCAGATCGATAACTGTATCGGAGGAATCGGATTCCGGGGCTGAAGAAAAGCTTCCATTTATCTGATAATCAGTCTCCTCAAGTTGGACTGCACCATTAAATTTAATCACTTTATGGGACAGGCTGTCATTCTCGTTACGGACTACGTCCAGTTTTTTAGCATCGTGCTCGAAAATTGAATAGTCTATTCCGTTTTCCGACCCGGTTGAAAAAATCCTGTCTTCAGAAGGCAGCTCTACAAATGCTGTCGTTTTTCCTGAGACCGTTGACATATAAAGGTATCCTTTCGCATCGTCAACATCTATGGTTCCGGTGACAACCTTCGCCCCGTTCACATCAGTATAGCTTTTGTTGATTTTAGCATCGCAGGCGACATCGTCAAAGAGATTCAGCCTCAACGTCTCACCTTCAGCCAGGCTCTCGATCCCGCCTCTGTTTATCTGTGCCGTTCTTGTCCGTATCGCCGATTCGCTTGAACAAGAGGACGCCGCAGGATTATTCAAGAACAACTCAACGACATTTTTTTCCGGCACCGCAGGATCTGCAGTCAATATTCTTAAATCCGGGATCGGCTCCGAATTTATTTTAGTCAAGGCGAATGTCTTTACTATTGGCTCTTCAGGTCCCTTTATGACTTTCTTATTTGATTGATAAACAGAAATAACGGACAAGACAAGAAAGAGCGCAACGGCGGGAATTAAAAATCTAGAGAATTTCGTTTTCATAAAAATGCCTTTTAAAATTGACGACTAATCACCACACCTTCAGTGTGGAAACAACCCGAGTTAATTTAAATTATTATGTGCAAATATCAATATTATGTCAATAGAATTTAATGAATTTCCAATCAGTCCGTTTTATTTTTTCGAGATCCGATTATGAATCGAACGGTGCAAAGGCCCAGCAATGAATTGAATTTTCCGGATTGCCAATGATAATCTGGAATGTCACCGATATCTTCAATTGTTTTCCGCAACTCCAAGCAATTGTAACTCCGGAGCCTAGAGATGAAACCGTCAATCATTACAAGAATAGGGATTGCAGGTATGACATATATGAAAAAAAGTTGAAGCCATGAAAATGGACGAATCAGAGGGGCTACCAGGAAGATCAGTAGTGGCACCAGAAGAAGAGGCAGTATTTCCAAAGGCAGATTGCGTCTGGAATAATCGAAAAAGGCAACCGGCCGTCTATCGTCGCGGGCGGTTATCAGCAATGCCTTCAATCCTTCCTCATCGAAATGGTGTATGGCCGAAAACATGACATGGATGCCCGGCAGTTTGTGCAACGCATCCAGGGCGTCAATCGCCTCAGGGAAGTATCTGACATTCCCACTCTTGAGTTTTGCTATTTCCATGGTTGAACTTCGGCATGGATAACGGTCGGTCAGGATAGCATGGGCATCTCGGCCCGGAGAAAGTTTTTCCAACAAGGTTAAAAACCGCAACATGTAGAGGCCGTTGCCGCTGCATAGGTCGACTATGGTATTCTCCCCGCTTTGACGGAGAAGGTCATCCACAAATGGAACCGCCTGCCGATAGACACCTGTGTGAATCACAAAAAAGGCAAGGAAATTAGTCATACCGTCGCGCCAGCACCGGGGGCAATGCGGGTATTCATGCAACTCTTTAATCCGATAGCGTTTCATATCAGTTTGTCGCTCCTGGATATTTTGCCGCTGAGAGTCTTCGGGATGGAAGTTACGACCATGAATTCCTTTGGCACTTTGTATTCGGACAAAAGAGAAAAGCAGTGGCGGCGCAATTGACGGGTCAAATCGGGGATTTCCCGTTCTTGATTCTTCAGGACGATTTCAGCCACAGGGATTTCACCGAAAAGGAGGTTTTGCCGTCCATATACCCTGGCTTCGGCAATCAGCGGATGAGAGCAGATTATGGCTTCAACCTCATCCGGAAATATTTTCATGCCCACAAAATTTATCACATTCTTCGAGCGTCCGACAATGAAAAGATAACGGTCCTTGTCAACATAGCCCAGGTCGCCGGTATTGAACCAACCGTCGGGGCATATTTGCTCCCGCAGTATGAACGGGGAAAAATAGGCGTCGAACATGCCTGGGCCACGGATGAGGATTTCACCGATGCCGTCCGGATCGGGGTTGTTGATCCGCACACTGTATCCGGGCTGAATCTGACCCGCTGAATCGGTCTTGCCATGTGTGTCCGAGTTGTTGAGACAGGGCAGTCCGACTTCAATAATCCCATAAGCTTGCGCTAGGGGGACGCCGAATTTATTATTGAAGGCGGTCGCTTCTGCTGCTGTAAGTTTCATGGCAGTGGAAATCAGCATACGGATGCCAGACAAGTGCTCCTTGTTGAGTTCGGATGAATTAGTCATCAAACGATAGTGATATGGGGTTGCATAGACAAGTCGGACTGGGAATTTCCGGAATGTGGAAATCATTTTGGCCTCTAAGGGACGTCCGCAGATGACAACCGTTGCAGATTTGCGGATAAAGAGGAGGATGGTGACAATGAAATGAAATGCCATGTCCAGCACCCAAAGGATATGTTCGCCACGAGTTATACCAAGTCCGGTACAGGCAGCGGTACGTTCGAGTACCGAGAGATGGGAGAGAACCACACCTTTGCTGCTCCCAGTAGTCCCTGAGGAAAAGCGGATGAAGGCAGGGTGACGGCCGGCCGGCAATACAAGAGGCCTGATTTCGCAGTTGATCGGAATAATTCTGTATGGGAGGGGAAGATCTCCCTGGAAAAGAGGTGGTCCGTCTGCACCCGGCCGATCCGAAATCAGAAAATTTACAGAGATACATTCGATGATCTTTTCCGCCTCCGACCCAGTGGCGTGGATTGATATTGGAACAATGACCGCATCAATGGACAGAAGAGCCAGGCAGACGACCACATATTCATAGGAGTTGTCGCCATTGACGGCAACCCTCGAGCCGAAAGCGATTCCAGATGATATCATTACTCCAGCAGTTTTCTCGACATCTGCAAAAAGAGCCTGATAGTTTATGGCACGTTCATCCTCAATGACAGCTATGCCGTCATAAGAGCCGACTTCTCTCTTTATCATCCTGTAAATATTCATGTCTTCCGTGCCATGGATGATTGGATTGTTGGATTAATGGATTGATGCAAATCAAAAAAATATGTATAAAAGAATGCTTTGATGATTTTCAAAATGACCTCTTATAATCCGTCATCATTCTGGATGACTCCTCAGGCATTTTTCAATGGACTGGGTGAACTCGTCTATTTCATCCTCTGGAAGTACCCCTTCCCGATAGGAGACCACGGCATTAATGCGGTCCTCGAACCTGTTGAAGAAGACGCCGATGCCGGGATGTGGAGGCATAAGCGGCAGATGGTACATGTTGAGCAAAGGTGTTTCTATGAAAGTCTGGGTGAGTGAACTTCCCGATACAAAAGAGAACATGATGCTTCCAGAGGTGCCACCGAATATGTTCTTTGAAAAAAGTGACAATAAGTGCATGGGGACTATGCGTGACAGGAGTGATGCGGTGCGCAGCGATTGAGGTATCTTTCCGGCGGCGTTTGACATTATTTGTTTTTTTAATTTGTCTATCCAGCCGGCAAGATCACGGCGTTCATCGCGTTCGGCAATCAACGGGGAAAAACTCCATTGATTGAAAAAAACGGTGTTTGCTGGAATTCCGAATCCCCGTAAATCAACAGACATTGGAAGCATGATGTCGCCATTGATGTTGCGGACATTCAAGAATTGATCGAAACTGAGGCAGACAATAGAAGCCAGGTAAACGCCGAGCATGAACGGGCCGGCTTCGCAGTCGGATTTTCTCTGTATATGGGCGCTTACGGCAGGCTCCAATTGAATTATGCGGAATCTGGCAGGCATGCTGGTCATGTGCGCGGAAGGCAGGGCGGCGATTTTATGTTCCTGCAGAATTGCAAGTCTTTTGCGGTGGACAATTTTTCCGGCCTGGAATTTCTGTCCCCATTTATTGAGTTCAGGGCTCGGCAATCCTGGATTCATGGCCACGGTTTTCAAATTTTCTTCAACAATCGATTTAAGGAATAGTTCCCCCCCTCTACCATCAAGAAGGAGATGACTGAATTTGAAGACGAGACGACCTGAACCATTAAAGGAAATCATCTTTATCGCGATTCCTGTTTTTTTAGGCAGCGGTTCATTGGCAAATGCAAGTAGGACGGAATCGGCACCGGTATTGTCAGTCACCAAGCTCTCCGAGAAAGGAATCTCGCCCGCACTGCCCGGCTGCCAGTATGGCGCCAGATGCCAGGCGCGCCTGATGCTTCCGCAAAGAAGTGGAAGTATGGAATTGCAGGCATCCAGCAGACGTTTGCCTTTGGCGGGCGAGAACAAAGAACCGAGCTCCAAGACGATTAGGAAATTATTTCCACGGGCCGGAGTAAGGCGACACTGGTGGTTAAGAGCCGCGGCGATCCAGTCAATCCCATTGCAGTAATATTTTTCTCTTGAGAATCCCACTTATTGGTTACCTGTTCTGGCAATCTTGTCCGCAAATGCGCTGATGGAAACAACATCATTGGAAGAGATTTCCGAATTGAGCAGTTCAATTTTAAATTGCCGGCTGACTCCAAGAAGCAGCTCCAGGAATCCCATGGAGGAAATGCCGTTCTGCGAAAGTGAATGTGCGGGGTCAATAAGCTTTGACGCTGTGCCGGTAATGGCCGATATTTCTTCAATCAACCATTCCTCGACCTGCCCGGGGCTAAGTTTTTCCATAGAATTGCTCCTCATCATTTTACTGTTTTATAAAAGGTTGTCAAGCCGCTAGTCGAGTTTACGGAAATTGCTGTACCCGGCTGTCTGTTTGAAGCGAGCACAGCCTGTGCGGTATGGAAGGCAAAGTCAAGTAAATAATCTACTTCGGCTCCGGAAAAATGCCGGTCCGGCTTTTCGCCGCGAGATGCGTGACGGTGGCAACTCACTGCTGTGTAATTTCTCCCCTCTGGTACCGATGAAAGCATAAACGCCACTGAACCCTCATAGAGCTTCGAAGGGAAACTCTCAGGCAGAATGCCGGTGAGACTTTGAGTGAGAAGCGCCATCTCCTCCGCTCCAATGAGCAGAATCCTGCTGCAGCAACCGGAATCTAGGAATATGGCGGATGATTCCAGGGCATCGAACCATATGTCCTCGAAGCCGGTAAGAGTGATGGCCGGACCTCTTATTTGAAGGGAAGAAGCTACATAAGAAGCTGCGGCATTGTGGACAGAGTGAGAGAAAGTAGTGGGAAGTACCTGGTCCTCAGGGTAGTCAAGGATATCATTAAGAAAAGCAAAAGTCGTCCGGTGCGGTCCGAATGCACTGACGATTATGACTCCAGTGTCAGGCTGGGCGCAGTCGACAAATCCCGCATCGGCGCATGCCTGGACTGCGGATGCTATGACAATGCTGGTATAGCGGTCGGCGCGGCGCAGATCATACTTGTTTTTTAAGGAGAGGAACGCATCCTTACTGATAACCCCGTCTTTAATATTGCTGTTTTGTTTCAGCATTTCCAGGCATTCTATACCGGTACCGCAGGCATTTATGGCGCCAATTCCCGAGATGAACATGATTTCACCCAAACCTTTCCACTATTAATGCACTGTTGCAGCCGCCAAAAGCCAGAGAAGTTGACAGTGCGAATTTACCATTGACCTGTGCTGGGGAGGTGAGCGGGGCGGCTGAAATGTCATCCGGCAGATCTTTGAATCCATGACTGGGCGCAGTTTTCTCTTCTTTCAGCATGATACCGGTAAAAATGAATTCCAGCGCTCCTGCCGCTCCTAGAGTATGGCCGGTCATGCGTTTGGTTGACAAGTATTTGACATTTTTCCCGAAAATGCGTATCAACACTGACGCTTCCACGCTGTCGTTGTTACCTGTTCCGGTGCCATGCGCATTTATGAAGGCAACTTCAGAAGCCTGTATCCCGGCAGATCTCATGGCGTAATTAACCGCATCTGCTAGGCCTGCTCCGTCCGGGCGTGGCCTGGTAATGTGGAAACCATCGGTGGCCGTCCCATATCCGGCAATTGAAAAAAGTGGAACTACTCCTCGTTTTTTTGCCGACTCCGCTGATTCCATAATTACAACACCGCTTCCCTCTCCAAGATTCAAACCGTCCCGGATGCGGTCGAACGGGCGGCAGGGTGATTTTGAACATACCCCCAGTGCGTGAAAACCCGCCATAGGCACTTTATTGAGTTCGTCGGCTCCTCCTGCAATTACAATGTCACATAGGCCAGAACGTATCCACAGGGATGCGAGGCCTATTGCATCAGTGCCGGATGAACAGGCATTTGAAACGGTTAATGCCGGTCCGGAGAGCGCATATTCGCGCCGGATCCATTCGGAAGGAGAACCGGCAATGAAATCAGTTAATGGTTTTGCAGGGGCGGTGCCGGTGGAGCGGAGTTCGGCATAAAACGGAATATTGTTCAACTGGCATGCGACGGTAGTTCCTATGCAGACTCCAACACGGAGTGATGCAAGATTGCCATTTGGCAGAGCCGCCTGCCGGAGCGCCTGTGCCAATGCATGCCGCAGCAAGGCAAGTGTACGGCCCCCTGGCCGCCCCTGCTCTGATTTAAACCCGGTTAATTCAAAAACCGGCAATTCAAGTCTGCTGCCGGCGCCGATGGAAGGTGCCGGGCAAATTGGTTGATGAAACAGCGAGGAGGCGGTGTCATTGTAGCCATCTCCTACGCACGAGATACATCCGGCACCGGTGATGACAGGTGATGATTGGAGCATATTTTCACCGGTTGCATTTTTCTTGAACATAGTCACTCAGGGTGGCTAAAGTGGCGAAAATCTCCCTGCGTGACTCAATGTCTTTTTGTGGAATATCGTACTTGCGTTGAAGCATAATCACAAGTTCTACGGCATCAAGGGAATCAAGCCCCAGCCCCTTGCCTATAAGCGGTTCGTCGTCATCGATGTCTTCGGGCGTTTTGTTCTCCATCTGAAGCCATTCAATCAGATTTTGTTTAAATTCCTTCCTGAATGCTATAACTGAATCATCCATAATATTACAACCCTACTCACATTTTGCAGGAATTCAGAAGTCTGAAAACAGAATTCAGAATGAAATATGAATTTAAACCCGCCCCATTCTGACTGCTGACTCCTGGATCCTAACTACTTTCCTCAATTACTTCGATTAGTGTTTTAGTATATCTCATATGTAAATAAAACCAAATGCTTGAAAATCTTTTCCCTCAGGAATAGCTTGCTTGTATAGAAATTCCAAAGTTATAACAATACAAGAAAAATATTTTTAACCACTAATCTGCACTTATCATACACTAACAATAAATATGCAATGAATGAAGGTTTCGGAATGAAAACTTCATTCATTGCATGGTTTTGTATTTAATTCCTATTAGTGACGATTAGTGAGAATTAGTGGTGGAATCTTTTTTAGTATTTAAAGTCGCGGCCCTTGCCGCCTAATTTAATCGTATAGGAAATTGTATCTTAGCCTGTATAACATGATATTAGGATTGCTCCTTAAAAACAGCTCCGTCTCTTCAGGACGGATGGGATGTGGATGATCTACCTGTGGTTGAAACCACAGGCTATATTACTTATCCCTCCGGGATAGAGAGAAAGTTAATGTAAGAAAAATGAAAATAACAGAAATAAATATCATGAAAAATCCTGTTATCCTGTCAATAAATATTAAATTCCCGGCGGTAGCCGGTTAAGTCCAGACATGTGTGCCCATATGGAAGTTATTCATCTGCGTTCCCGACCGGTTCTTGATTTTGCAGGCAATGCCACTGCTGCAAGAATTCACCAAAGAATCTTTCCCATTTTCATCCTGATATTTCTGATGGTCCTATCTTCCGGATGCAACAGCTTCTACAATGCCCTCAGGGCGGATCCGGCACCTCAGACTTCATTTCTACCGCCACAGCCGAAATTAAACGAGATGCCCGCGACTTTTCCATTTCGCAAAATGTGGTTCAATCCAGGCGCTGACATAGGCAGGTACAGGAAGATAATGATTCCAAATGTGAGCACGGTAAATATCACCGATAAAATCCTATGGGCAAGAATGAGCGAAACCGAGATATTCAACACACGGGTTAAAGAATGCAACTATTTCGCCAGATATATAGAAAATTCATTTAAAACCGCTGTCGCAAACGACCCTAAGAAAAGATTCCTGATTTCCACGTCCCCGGATACTGAAACAATGGTGCTGGAACTCTCCCTTGTTCAGGTCGTCCCTTCAAAATCATTCTTGAATATCTTTGAGAGCATTGTCGGGTTTATTGTACCCGGATTTGGCCTTCTGACAGTTTTCAACTCAGGTGAAGTCGCAATTGAGGGCAAACTCAAGGATGCAGGAAGTGGAACTTTGATATGCATGTTCGCAGATAGGGAAAAGGACCGTCCCGCCGTTATTAACGTTGCTGGATTGAAGTGGTACAAGCATTCACAGAACAATATCAACGCTTGGAGCAGTGAATTCGTCCTTATCCTGAATTCAAGGAACTATTTGGATGTCAGGAAACGTTTTCCGATAACATTCTTCGAACGGTGACCAATAGGGAACCTCTAAAATTTCTCTGAAGGACTATAGCTCCCTGCAATGCGGAGGATGAGATTATGTCCGATCTTGTCTTTCCAGTTAAAATTGTTCCTTAATACCACAACGCCAATTTTATGTTCACGGTTAAATCCGAGATAGCAGTTGAAGCCTGAAGTGAGCCCGTACTGGTAATATATCTCGAAAGTATTCTGGAATGTTTTTTCGGCAAGCCAGCCAGACGCTACACCGATCTTATCGGAACTTACCTGTATCTCCTGGGTTTTCGGAATAATGGTATCCAGAGGCGGCACAGAGTGAAAACCAAGTTGCGCCTTAATAAAGCGCAGCAGATCATCGGCAGTTGAATATATCGCTCCTGTGCCTTCCATGAAATATGTGAATTTCCATGGTTCAAGCGGAGTGTTTCGGAAACGAAACAGTGGCTGATCTCCGGAATATGCCACAGCCAGTCTCCTTTTCTGTTCATCATTCAGGGTGATTGCAGTGTCGTTCATCCCCAACGGAGTGAAGATTTCCTCCTGCAGCAGTTCCGTCAATGGCTTATCCGCTTTTTTCGAAAGCAGATAGCCGAGCAGTCCAACACCGATATTTGAATAGGTATATTTGCCGATCTGCTCCTTTTCCAGATGAACGCTGTTCAGATATTTTATTCCTTCGGCACTGTCGATATATTCATAGAAGTTGTTTCCGGTAAATAAAAAGCAGGAAAACGTGTAGAGCAGTTTAATCGTCTGCGGATGCCTCGGCAGACCCGAGGAATGTGTGGCCAGCTGGAGGAGTGTGATTCTGGAAACATTCTCATCTTCAGGCTTAAAGTCAGGTCCTAGAATGTCACTGATTGTTTCGTTTTCAGCAATAACCCCTTCTTCAATCATTCGGAACAGGAGCAGACTCACGAATCCCTTGGAAACAGAACCGATTGAATAAATGCTCCTGGCATCTGGGGTTGAGACTGAACCAATTTCGGTTTTGCCGTATCCGTAGACATACGTCCGGGCATCCGGCATTACAATTCCAACCACAACACTGACATTTTCCCCGGTATCAATAAGCGGATTTACCAGGGTGTCGACTTCATTTTTAAGGGTTCCTCCGGATTTAAGCCTGGCAACCGCTGCTGCTGGATCCGAGACTTCCCTGACAGAGAGCTCCGCGCATGAACTGAGGAAAAGCCCAAGTAAAAATAAAACGGGCTGAATCCGCCGCCAGGAACCGATATATTTTGCTGTCACACCCATGTTAACCATATTTTTAGTTCCATATATTGATTAAGATAGCGCATTGTAAAAAAAATTGACAGAATGACAAAAAATTATTGCCAATAAATTCTAAAAAAAGAGAACGGTTTAATTGATATTTCACAAAAGCCCCCTTATACTTTGCAAGGAATTGCATGATAAAGGAAAACTATCGAAACAATAACTTGGAGGGGATTTATGAAACGTATATTCTGGGGTTTTGTATGCATGTCTGTTATAATGATGCTTTATGGATGCTCATCGAGCATGCCGCTCTCGGATGTCCCGTTAGTTTGGAAACCTACAAAGGAATCCTATGATGCCGGCACGATGACCCTGACCGGTGTTTATTCCCATAAATACAAGGTTATGCCCTTCATAGACTCCCGTGAAAACAAGAAGGTGATTGCCAAAAATATAGAGGACAACAGGGGGAGATTAGTCACAACTTGCGATGATGTCGCCGAATGGTGCAGGAGCAGGTTCATATCTATTGTCAAACAATACGGGCTCAATGTCGAAGAAGATAAGGCAAACATAATCATCAAAGGTGATATTTTTGAGTTTTACGTCACTGAAGATAATCTCTACAATGCAAATGTGGGAGTTAGAATTACTGCTGAGAATGTTGCCGGAGATGTCCTCTGGCAAGGCATGATGGTCGGCAAGGCAAAACGCTTTGGACACTCTTATAAACTTGAAAACTATTATGAAACGCTAAGCGATGCATACCTGAGTGCAGTCAACGGCCTTTTGAAAAATCATGAATTCGTAGCCGCACTGCAGAAAAAATAATTTAATTAGGCGGCCAAAGGCCGCAACTTTAAATACCAAAAAAGATTTCACCACTAATTCTCACTAATCGTCACTAACAGGAATTAAATACAAACCATGCAATGAATGAAGTTTTCATTCCGAAAACTTCATTCATTGCATATTTATTATTAGTGTATGATAAGTGTAGATTAGTGGTTAAAATATTTTTCTTGTATTGTTATAATTTTGAAATTCCTATACGTT
>CAZION010000132.1:0-19167 GCA_964540865.1 uncultured Victivallis sp. | reverse complement strand
AAATGAAAAATGAGGCCAAATTATGACCTTCGTGCAACAAACCGCAGAAGAGGCCGAAACTTTCATCAAGCAGCGGCAGCCATGAGGGGAAATACCCCGCACGTCCGTGGATTATTTTACAACCACGCTCCAGTTCCTCGTAGAGGATATTATATGCCGAACCATGCCCGTCATTGACATAAATCTCTTCAGCTCCCATTTCCCTGCAGGCGCGTACAGCCGCATTGACTTCATTGGTCAGGAGAAGGTTCATGCGCTCCAGATGTTTCAAATTCCAAATAGAGTTGTCCCATGAAGCATAAAACACCCATCCCGCGACACCTTCGATATCCGTGTTTATATAGACTTTCATGATCTTAACCTCCTTGAATTATTTCACTTCAAAAGACATAGAGTATTTTGACGACTCCTGCGATTTGATTGTAACCGGACTGAAGAACGGCTCGAATGAAGGGGATTTCAGATCCGGGGTGTCCCAGCAGGCGAAACCTGCGAAAAGATCCGCAGGAGCCAAACGCATGGTGACAGACAGCTTATTGTCTTTGGAAATAAAGACAGCTTCCGGAGCCGTAATTTTAATTTCAGGGGCTGTAATTGCAAAAAGTTTTTTTACGCTTGCCGCAGTTGCAGGATCCCGAGGAGTAGCAAAAAGCATACGCTCAAACTTCCGTTTGAAAACAAGTTCCTGGGCATCCTCCTTCATTGCAACAGCTCCCCCGTCGCCGATGCAAAGGGGCATATTGTGATAACGGAAGCCGACAGTGATATCATGCGGTCCGGTTTCATCTGAAGTGTTATTCAGCAATTCCGTTTCAAACTTGACGGCGGTGCAGGCGGAATCAATTTCGATCCTCTGGCGGACAATCACATAATCCAACGCCGCTGAATCCTTGGCTGTCATAGCGCGTTCAGCCATAACCGTTATACCTGAATCGGTTGCTTCAAATTTCTTCACATGGTACGGGACTACAATCGTTGCTGACGGCCGCCAGAAAGCCGGAAAGCCCAATCCGAACTTTCCATCAGGATCAATTGAAACCACTTCGTTCTTTCCGATTCTCCAGCTTTTCACAAGCATTCCATTCAAGCCTATGATGAGTTCATTTTCGCCGGACTTGAAATTCAGCTGCTGTTCACCTCCGGGGCTATTTACAGGAACGCAGGAAAGCTTTCCGCTGGAAAGAGGTTTCAGTTCCGATTGCCGGTTCTCAAAATCTTCAGCCGCATCCTTCTTATTCTCCACCTCTGCCGCTTTTGTTATTTCCGGCAGATGACTTTTCATTGCCTCCAGCACGGCGGCCGCAGTGATTTTCAAGCCATAGTCCGCATTCTTTTCAAACGGCTCAATCACAAAGAACGCCCAGCGAAGAGCCCCGGCATGGAGGAGCACCCCATTCTCCAGTTCAGCCCCAGTGAAAAAATCTGTTTTCGCTCCGGCGAAATAACGTTTCATGTCCGGCTGGCTAAGGATGTAAACGGCATTTTTTTCAAGCCCCTTCACAGTAAGTTTGAAAAACACATCCCCTTTTTCCCAGAAGTTTCCGACAGCTCCAAGATATTTCCCGTCCAGTTTGAAACCGATGGTCTGGAGCATGTCGACCGGCGGCATATCCGGGAAGAATCTTGTCTGCGCCCTCTTCTCCGGTACCGGATATGGACTTGCTGGCTCCGAGCTGATCCCGTCAAAGACAGCTCCATTGAACACGTATTTTTCATATTCCGCAATTACGCGACTGGCCTCGGCTTGCGCGGCCCAGAAACGGTTGTCATAACCGTTCGGAAAAGCATATGTGCTGGAAGCGTGATAGCGGTTCAGGAAAAAACTGATTATGTCCATGGTGATGGCTTCGGGCTGGGTCACATTGAACATGCCTTGAATACCGTGAGGCAATGCATGGAGCTTCGGACGTTCCTTTGGATTGCTGAAGCTTTTATCGGTGAACTCTCGCACTTTCCGGGCGGCCACAAAAGTGCTGAGGTTGAATCCCTTGGAATATGAATACGGTTTCAGCGATGGCCAGCATGGATAAGGACCCCAGGGATCAATGTATTTTAAAGGGCCTGCATAATCCAGAGGGTCGAATTCCGTGCAGATCTTGCGCCCGTTCCTGGAATCAGTCATAGAAACGAATGCTACACCCGGAACGAAACCGGCCTTCCCGGTAGTTACAGAATTAACGGCCTTGTCAATCACTTTGACCATCAGGGCGTGCTGGTAGCTTCTGAATTTTGTGCATATATCATAATATTTCTTACCAATGGCCATTTCCTGAGGCCAGGCGTTTCTAATCTCTTCAGGAGGCAATTTGCTGTATTTGATGAATTCATCACGGCAGTTCTCACAGAAACAGCCCATGCCGACAAACATATACGGTTCCCAATTTGCCCATAATCCGTCAAAACCTTTTAGGTTGCTTTCAAGATAGGGCATTACCGATTCCCTGAAATACTCGCTTTCAGTGTAAACCGCAACAGGGCAGGTGGCGTTGGCAATATTGATATTCTGGGTTTTCCCAAATGACTTGAACTTGGCATATTCAGGTTTTTCCTTGCCCATGCCGACGCGGTAGCCGTTGGCAACCCAATAAAGTTCAGGTGTAATTATTTTTATGCCGTTCTTGCGATATATCTCCGTCATTTCAGAATCAGGCTTCCCGACAATCCACGCGGCCCCGGTTCCTCCTGTAAAACGGCCAAGAAGTTCTTTATTTTCAGTGCCCTGGAAATTCATATAGGCCCTGCCGATGTAAAAACCGTTCATAAAAATATCAGGTTTCACAGAAAGCCTTATTGAAGGCAGCACTTTCAGATGGAAACTTTCCTTGTCGGTAAGCGTCCGTTCCCCTTCGGAAATCCAGTAAAAACCGTCCGCCATCTCCGTTCCTGGCGCAGCATCTGTAAAGAGAAGAAGTGATTGTACCGGATTCACAATGTAATCTTCAGAAAGTTTTTGAACGGGGCCGATGCCTATCTTATGAAGCCTGTACGGTTTACCGTCAACAGTTTTCGCTTCCGACGAGATCAGGGTCAAACCATCCCTGACAGCCTTCAGTTGCACGGATTCAGGCAGCTGAACAGAAAGCACTGGCTGCTTCAATTCAAGCTTGTCCTGGGCAAGGTTCCGGCGCCAGGCAAAAGTCATGACTGCCGGATCATTCTGCGAGAGGCAGAAGGTGTTGTCAAGAAACTTCATCGGTGCCAGACATGTTGAAAGAGGCATGTCCTGAATGCTTTTCTGCATCTGCACATCGGTAAAATATATTTCACCCGTTCCGTCAATACGCAGTATCAATTCAATGCTTGCGGTGTTCGGATAAACTTCAAAATCCGTGGAAAACTGCTCCCATTCCTGTTTGGGATTCGGGAACCTGACAATACGCCCATTTTCCGTTTTTACCGGATTTGAGAGTTGTTTTCCAGCGGCGTCCCTGAAGACTGCAATCAGGAAGCAGGAGGTGTAAAACTTGCCGAAAACCGCACCTTTATATCTGAAATTAATAATGTAACGGCCGCCTGCCGTATCAGGCATTTTAACAACCTGACGCCAGTACCCTGAAACATTGGCAGTGTCTTCAGCGCATATCCCCTCAATCTCCAGAGGCTTTTTGATATATGCCGCCCTGCCTCCTTCCGGCAGATCCGCTATCTTGCTGACAATCAAATCCCTTACCTGTCCACGCAGGCTGGCAGCCCGCGCTGAATCCTCGAGATGAACACCGTTGCCGGAGTTCCAGCCCTCCGTCTTATCTTTTGAAAAATCAGCGTTGACGACAATATTTTCCCCTTTGCTTTTCGGCTTGTTCTTGAAGCGTGAGTCTGAGATTTTCTGAAAATCAAAACTAACACCGCCAAACTCGAATTCGCCGGCCATAACTCCGGATGCGTATAAAAAAGCCAATATTCCTAAAACAAAAACCCTGTTCCATTTCAAAGCCATAGAAGTTCTCCAATCTGTTATGTTTGAGCCTATTTCAAATCTTGATCCTGTACTCGTAAAGAGGATTGCCTGAAATATTGTCTCCCCGCTCCTGGAGACGCGCCATATTCAGCACAAATTCATGGGTTTCCCTGTCTTCATAAACCTTGAAATTTGAAAGCTGTACAAGTGGGTAATCATTTTCATTCCTCATGTCAACAGTCTCAATGCTTTCCCTCCTGAGTGCTTTTTTATCCTCGTCAAATTCAGAGATGAGCAACGGATGACGGGGGCGGTTACCATCAGGATTACTGTCTGACAGGTTTCCTATCCAGTACAGCTTGCCGTTTCGCGAACTCCGGATGAATTTTGAACCGCTGGAAGGGGAGAAAGCAGGAACGCCGTCATCATATTTCAGAGGTTCCGGAGATGTCCATGTAAGACATCCGTCATCGGAGAAGGAGCACCATTTGAAAGACGGCATATCAAGATTTCCGGCATTGCTCGCACGGCACACCATGATCATCCGTCCGTCCTTCAGCTCAGCTATCGCGGGCTCATACACACCCCTTGTCGAACGTTCGCTTCCAATCGCCATCCACTTGGCGCAGTCCCAGATTATCGAATAACCCTTCCATCTCCCGATGAAACATCCCGCCTCAAGAGGCATCCGATAAGGATTTGCAAAATCCGCATCCAGCGGCATCCTCTGCGCAGGAAGTATCAGGCAGCCATTCGTCTTTATTATCTCGGAGAATGAGAGCATTGACTGGTTCTGCCCCCAGTAAATTCCTTCAGCCCAGTTCACCTCATCGTATCCCTCCTGGACAATCTGACGGGGCGCACTGAAATTCCTACCTCCGTCAAAGGAGATTTCAAAAAATATTCTCGTATAGCGGTACATTTCCCCTGAGAACTGATTGTCCGGATATATGTGAAGGTTGTAGACATGTATCACCGCAGACTTGTCCCTGTCGAAAAAAAGAGCGTTCTCCCCACGCCGGAAGACGCCTTTATCGGATTTATACGGCTTGAACAGAAGTGAACTCGCCGACCAGGTCCTGCCATTGTCATGGCTGTATCTCCTGGAATAATCCCCCATTGTGTCGGAGCCCTCCAGCCTTATGTAATGCTGCAGCAATGAATTACCGGAACCGCTCACATATGCGGTCGTGGCGTTCATGGCTGAAATGGATTCGTCCAATAATATCTTTTTATTTACTGTCATCGTATCCTATCTGTTTTTTATTGTTTTGAATTCCTGTACCAGAAAGGGTAACCGGCCCTTGGCACGCTCATTATTGCCTGCTCCAGGCTCCCATGTCCGTCGATAAACACCACATTAAGTCCTGAGCCATGGAGGAATTCCACGCTGATGGATGTGGGTTTATTTACTCCGTTGTTGGAGATATTTTGCTCATATGAAGCTAAAGCCGCTGCATTTCCATCACAGGTCGCCAAGGTGCTCTCGGGTCGGTCGCATTCACTCCTCCTGACGGACTTGGTAGGGAGAGTGGCAGCCAGTGAAATTAAAATGCCTTTGTTGGCGGAACAATTCATCGCGTATTGGGTTCTATTGATGCGCGGTAGCTCATTTGAAGGACATCTGAGCGGCGGGTAAAAACCTTGCTTATCATATGTCGACGAAAAATATCCGGCAGTGATAAGCCGCATATACCATCCCGCCGTGGAAGAGTCGGGGAAATTATCATTGTAATCATCAGTGTAGTAAGCCAGCCATGTCCCAAGCTGGCGTTGATTTGAAAGGCAATTGCTTGCTTTCGCTTTTTGCTTGGCCATGCCCAGTGCGGGAAGAAGCATTGCCGCCAGAATCGAGATGATCGCAATTACAACTAGGAGCTCAATTAATGTGAATCTCTTTTTCATTTTTCCCTCATACTTATATTGCATTAATCCCTTATTATTTTCAGTTCTATATGTATTTTATGCTTGACAGATGCATTCTGAAACAGTAAAAACATGTTATTAATCGATATTTTATTGCCTATTTATGGAAAACAACAGTAAAGAACTCAAAGAATACTTCATGTCCATATTCCGGAAAAAAGCGGAACATGGATTCGGAAATGCATATTTCGGATGGGAAAACCCTTTACCCGGAAAGCGTTTTGTATTGCATTCTTATCCAAGATTAATACTCACGGTAAAAGGCTGTGACCATTTGGAAATTTCTGATTCAGGGACCATACGGGAAATTGCAATACATCCGTTGGACGTATTGTTTACCGTCACAGGTGGCTGGACAATTGCGACAAAGCGTAAATGCATGTCAACCATTTCCATACTCTTCTTTGATAAATTCGTGAGGATTGTCGAAATCAGATACAAGGACAATCAGATAATCGACAAGTTCTGGTACCACTCAAACCGCAGAGTAAGCGAAACAACTTTTTTCCTGATCCGGGCCCTTGAAAACGCCGCCAGGGGAAAAGAGACTAAAAGGGATATTTTATTGCTTAAGGCCTTGCTGCTGTCATTGGAGCAGGAGCTTGAGAACGACAATCCGAACCCGGGGAACCGGGCATGGCAGACTTACCACAGAATTGTCAATTACATCACAGCGAATTTCAATACTCCTATAAATAGGGCGACTGCGGCAGGTGATCTTAAAATAAACGAGTGCCATATTTCAAAACTCTTCAAACGGTATTCGAAAGAGACTTTCAATTCAATGCTGAAAAGCCTCCGCATGAATCACGCGGTGAAACTTCTTTCAGCATCATCCTCACCTACCGTCGCGGAAGTCGCCGATAACTGCGGGTTTGAAAGCCCCGATTACTTCATCAAGGCTTTCAAGGTTCACTATAAGACTACACCAGCCTGCTTCCGCCAGCAAAATAAAAAATGATATCCTTAAACCGGGTAGCAGCCCGCCAATAGGGAACCCATCAAACCTTCACCGCCATAATGCTCTTGATGCAGCTCATCACCTGAGCGAGTTTTTGAAATTGCCCTACAACTCCAGCATTTTCCGGTAGAGGGAGATCTCGTTGTCGATCACGTGCCGCACCTGTCGGATTTTCCATTCAAGATGCGGTCTGTCGCACATGTATTCCATCGTGGGTTCCCAGCCGAGCCGCGAGTCGTTTTCCACGAGCCGGATCGTGGCCTGGGCGTTTTCAATCTCTGCTTGCGCAATTTTGACAAGGGCGTCAAGGACAGAGTGCGCCTTCTTGCGGTCAGACTCCACAAACAGCCTCTGGTTCAGCTTCCACCACTCTTTCACATGGATGGTGGTGCCGACTGTGTTGGACATGAATTGTGCAAGCAACTCCTGTCTTTCACCTTCTTCGCGTTTCGCTTCAGGAGCGAACTTTATCGCTTTACGTATTTCCATAAGCCCCTTCTCAAAAAGCGATTTCGCTTTCCGGTAAGAGCGGATTTCCACGTCGATCCGCTGTGGCGCAGGAGACTGTTGCGCGTTTTCATACGGATGATAGAAAGTCTTGACTATGGCGCTTCCTCCATGATGGGCGAACGGCTCAGACTTCATCACCAATTCCTTGCTTGTGAAAGTGCGTGTGATGTCGGGATGGAAAATCAAAGGATAGGACGGTCCGACGCGGTTCGGCCCGTACTGGTCTTCATTGGTGGGAATGTAATGGGAGATCGCCTCGCTCCAGAATTTCCAGGCATTGAGTACGAACTTCGCAGCTTCGGTTCCGAAATCACGTACCGCAATCCTCCGAAGAATCTCATCGCTCGACGGAGAACCGCTCCAGAAATTCCATTTGGTGAAATCGGAGACAAAGGAAGGATAGAATCCATACTGGTGCGACTCCATAATCCCGGACAGGTTCCATTTCTTCCTGGCATCATGCATGGCATCATGCCGTTTCGCCCACTGGAACGGGAAAGGTTCATACGGCGTAACCCCGAAATCCCAGGTGCAACCGCCGGTATTGGTCATGGCATATAGCCTAATCCCTTTTTTACTCGCCGCTTTCGCTTCGCTCACAAAATATTTCCCAGGGCCCGGATATGAGATCGTATAGTCCATCACCGGATTGACGACATCTTCGTTCCTGACCTGATCAAACATTTCAAAAGTGACCTGGAGGCTGATATCGTTCGGAAGGGATTCAATCAGCTTGATCCGTTCCTTTTCAGGAGCGTAACCCCAGTTATAGGTCCAGAACACTATGTCCGCATCCGGACTCCATTTCCGCACCACATTCTTGACCATATTAACCCAGAGGGAGTAGTCGCGGCAGGGCCACCAGCCCGGACTCGGCTTGCCGACAGGAATGCCGTCAACCACGGATTCTTTCCATGGGCGCATCGTAGTACGCTCATCCTTGCTGGGGAATTCGCAGGATTCCCCGACCAGGACAATCCCTTTTGCGCCGGGACACTCCCGGAACAGAGAGCCGAAGATATTATCATAGGCCTTCTCTGCATCATCATCTTCAGGGGATTTCCAGCATTTCAAATAACTGTAGAAATAAACATCCAGGCCGTGCAGTTTGGCGCGACGGACCAGGTCGTTGAAATCCAAATAACCCCTGGTGGTGATGTCAACGCCTTTGACTACTAGCAGGATCGCATCCATTCCAGAATGCGCAATCGCATTCAGATGGCTGTCCGGGAACTGGTCGAGCCCCCACCCGGAATGTGTCATGCGCGGTGAAAAAAGAGGCTCCCTTACCGACTCGCCTATGACAAGGAAAGGCGACTCGCGAAGGTTCATTATGTCTTCAAGATAATAAGATCCCTGGGCTGTGTCACGATCATCAAATCCGCAGACTACTATCTGTTCATAGCGTACAGTGACCCTATAGCCTCTCGCGGTCTTCAACCCCTTGCCGAAATGCGGCAACTCTTTTTTCTCACAAAGGATTACACATTGCTTCTCCGATGCCAGAACATCAGCCTTTTTCCGTATCAGCCGGGTCAAAAGCCCCATGCTGGTGAACAAGTAGTCCTGGAAGTCTTTCGCCGCATGCAGTACCACTTCAGAGCAGCCGTCCACAACGCCAACGCTCCAGCCGTCCTCAAGGCAAACCTCATTCTTCAAAGGCTTAAGGCTGCGATCCCTGCGTCCAGCCTTATGCACCGTATCCATCCGCGTTCTGAACTCGTAGCTTTTTTCTGTTTTCATTGGATTAGTCATATATGCTTACCTTGTTATTTTCATCACCATCTTTTCAGGCTTCATCTTCTGCGAATCGCAAAATTCGCACCTGGAGTGCGGTAATTTATTACCGCTTTTAATGACGGAATTCATTCCGTCCCATAAAATACCGCGAAATAAATTTCGCGAAACAAGGCGGTAATCCAGAGCACCTTACGGTCTCGGGATACAAGCACAAGTTCCCGCACTCCAAATGATTCTCTTCGTTCATCAATAAATCAAATATAACCTGTACAATCAAGAGCAAAAACACACAGGCAAGATGCCTGTGCTATACTGTCTTCAAAATCTTCCGGAGATGTTCAAGGATCCTTTTTGTCGCGGTGTCCCCGTATTGTTTCGTGGAGTCTTTTGCACTTCTGGAATACCAGTTGGCAGGGTCGAACTTGCCCATGTCAACACCTTCGGGACAAAGCGACATCATAAGCGATGTTTCGCCTATGCCGGCATGATCGAACGCATAGTCTTTCTGCGTCTGCGCATCCATCAGCGAATGGAATTTTATCCAGCTGAAAGGATCGGTTCCGGCATCATGCTGGTCATAGTAATTGCTCATATCTCCCTTTCCCCACCACCCCTCGCCTCGCGTTTTCTCAAGATATTCGAAAATCAACTGGCGTGCTGCAGTCTTGAACGCAAGATCTGTTGGCATGCCTGCGGCGAAGTTCTCGGACTGGTGGTGAATTATGCCATGGATATTCCGGAATCCTATTTTCAGCAGGGATGAAAACAGCCCGTTCGCAAACGGCATCAGCTGTTCCGGGGTTACGTTAATGCTTCCGTTACGTTCCGCAGGCGCAACCGCATAGCTGGCCGACCCGTAATAAAACGTCGGAAGGATCACCAGTTTCATCTCACCCTCGATCAGTTCAAGGGCACGTATTACAACCAGCGTATCCATTCCAAGGGCAAGGTGCTCCGAATGATACTCCAGCACTCCCATCGGCAGCACGACAGGCCAGTTCTCGTCAATGGCCTGCCGCAGCTGATACGGCAACATCATTTCATATCTCATTGTATCCCCTTCTAACGAGTTAATTCCTTGTTAATTTTTCCGTCCCGGAAAAAATTTCATCAGCAATCAATCTCGATGATCTCCATGTGTGATCCTGTGTTCATCATTTCCGCGGGACCCGATTCAGTTACAAGCAGTCCGTTCTCCCATCTCAACCCGAATTCCTTGTCGGCAAAAAACGTATCCGCCTGAAAGGTCATGTTCGGCTGAAGGACGTACTCGCTTATGCTTTCCATCCACGGCTTTTCAACTTCAATCATTCCAAGTCCGTGGCATGGGCCGTAGAGATAATATTTACCCATACCGGCATCTTTTACAAACTTTTCATACTTTTTAGCGACATCACCGGCGACAATTCCGGCACGGACCCAGTCATACGTCTTGTAGTGCATTTCCTTTCCGAACTCGACCAGGCGCCTCTGAATGTCAGTCATCTTACCAAGACAAATCGGGCGTCCCACTGAAGGGGAGTATCCGTCAACACGGCCACCAACACCAATCTGGACCATATCTCCTTTTTCAAGCTTACGGTGCGTGCCGCGTGAAATCGCATTGGTTGTTTTCCTGCCTCCGAATGAATAAACAGTGTGGGCTTCGCTTTCCGCACCGTTTGAATACAGGGCGCTGACTGCAATTCCCGTAAGTTCAAGTTCGGTCATGCCGGGTTTTACCGCCTTTAGCATGATATCCAATGCGATTTCCCCAAGTCTCAAACCTTCACGGAGACATGCTATTTCCGCAGGAGATTTGACTGACCGCAGTTTTGTCATTATATCGTCGGCCTTCACTATTTCAGCCTTCGGATATGCCGCACGCAAGCCCTCATACATGGCCATGTTTGTGCATAGGTATCCAGCCACTCCGATACGCTTAACGTCCTTTACTCCGATGGAGGCAAAAACATCATTGTATTTGCTTACCGCAATCCCGGGATATGCTGGATCCGCAGTCTCACGGTATTCGGTCATCATATGCACATTCTCCACCTTACTCCTGTCTCTTGCGTATTCTCTGGACTCAGGGCCTATGAGGAGGGCCATTTTTCCTGAAGGTGCAATTGCGGCACCGCCCATTTCAAACAGCGGCCAGTAAGCGGTGAAATATCTCACATTCGCATAATCGGCCTCATTTGAATTTGCTATGAGCACATCAAAACCAGCATCAGCAGCCAGCACGGACGCCCTGCGGACTCTCTCCAAATACTCGGATTCCGGAATCATCACTTTCTTGTTCATCTCTATTCTCCTTTTTTTTGAATTAACCGGCTTAGCCGGTATTTTTCTGAACGCCAGCGCCTACGGCACACGCCATAGCCTGGTTCTTGCGACTTGTCGGCTCTTAAGATTCCGGCTAAAGCCGGTACTCCAAACGCTTTTATCCCGTAAATCAACCATTAACATTATTATTTAAGCGTTATAGTCGATATCCAAGAAAAGCACTGACTTTACAGTTCGGTACGCTGTCATTGCACGGCGTTATGGAGTCCCGCCTTCAGGCGGAAGCTTTGAAATTCCTTATCGCTAATTACCCGATCTACGTCGACTCTCTTTTTTCCAGCACCGCCTTTATCGGCAGCTTTACATTGGCGGACATTTTTCCGTCACGGACAAGTACGACCAGCATTTTAACAGCTTCCCCGCCAAGGCTCTGTTTGTCTATGTGAATACTTGTAAGGGACGGCTTGAGGAATTGACATGTCGGAATATCATCAAAACCGACAACCTTGACCTCCTGAGGAATTTGAATGCCATGTTCGGCAAGCGCCCTCATTGCACCGATACACAGGGTGTCGTTTCCGAAAACAGCGTCGAATCCGACATTGTCGTCAACTAGCTGGTTTATCTGTTTCCTAGCCGACTCCATCGAATAATCGGTATTGAAAACCTTGACGGATTCAAATTGTTTGCGATAATCGCAAAGTGCGCTCATCATGGCCTTTGAAAAATAATGATCCTTCGGCCCTGCAAGGATAACAGGTTTTTTCACTTTGCAGCCCAGGAGATGTTTTAACGCAAGTCTGCAACCGCCTATGTTGTCCGATTCCACCCCTGGCACTTTCACCCCTGCCGGAACAGGACTGTCGACAATCACGATATTGGGATTCACCTTCTGGATGGATCTTATTTCATCGGCATGGAACTGGCCGGCCATAATCACCCCGCATAATCCGTCAATGGATAAGACCGTCTGCATCCTCAGCCATGAATCCTTGACATCCTCAAGCCAATGCACCTGCAAGGCGCAGAGTCCGAATTCGGCGGCCTGTTTTTCAACTCCGCGCGTGACCTCGCAGAAAAACTCATCGGCCTTCTGTGTGTCAACTCCGAACACTAGCGCAAAACAGTTTGACTGGGAAGAACGCAACGTGTCACGGCTTCTCATCGCCCTGGCGGCGGATGACGGCACATATCCAAGCGCGTGCATTGATTCGAGCACACGCTTGCGAGTCTCTTCCTTCACAGGATCGTTGCGCATCACACGCGTAACGGTCATCCTGCTGACATCCGCCCTTCTGGCGACTTCCACTATTGAAACAGCCATTGAAAAACTCCAATTTCGAAATCCGACTTGTCCTGCGTAGTTCGCAGAACGAAGAGGGAAATAATAAAAAGCTTAAATGTGAACGTTCACATTTTATAATAGTATTCCCTGATTTCATGTAGTCAAGCAAGGAAATAAAATTATCCTGGGGAAATTTCAGGGAGCGGGTAATCGGTCAGTCTTTCTGGGACTAACCACAGAGAGGCCGTGGAGCAGCAAAGCCGCAACCAAATCTCGAAATCCGAATGTCCGGACCATTTATCCGGTGCGGGAAGCTGTCTCCGGCCATCCGGCGGATTTCACCCTGACGGAGTATAATCCATCACCTCAGTATCAATACGTCTCCAGATTCATCCATGTCAAAGGTGAAAACTGTCCTGTCGCCTTCCTTCTTCGACTCAATATTCCTGCCGCTGGCCAGATTGGCTTTAGTCCGCACCGGCATCGACACTGTCAGAGCCATGCCCTTAATCTCCTTGCCAGTCCAGTTTTCCAGCACGATGGCGGTGCCGCTTTTCGCCTCTATTATGGAGGAGGCGACGAGTGGTTCGGTGGCGACGACCTGGCGCGGGACATCTTTTACGGCGGATCCTATAAGCGCGCCCGCGGCCTTGTCAAAATTTGTGGGGATGAAGTGTGCCATCGCACCCTCAGCGCCGCTTTTGTCGAGCGGCTTGAGCGGAATCGCCGGTTTGAAGTACGAAAGGCCCGGCAGGAATGCACATGTGATAGCCTCGCCTTTGCCTGCCTTGTTTGAGACCACCGCAGGAGAGCCATCGGCAAATGTCCCAGGAATGTCCGTGCCGGCGGCGGGCTTGAGTTTTGCAACCGCGCCGAAGACGGGGAACTTCGCGCCTCCTTCCTTAATTGTAACTTCCGCCATCGGATTGATGAACGGGAGATCCTGTTTGATAAAGTGAACAATCTGGTCGGCAGGCTTGTCCAATTCCATGATTTCAGCACCTAGGACTTCTCGCAAGATCTTGTTCGGCTGGTTGTATTCGTCGAACATTCCAGCACCGGCGGTCGCAAAGAGCTTTCCTCCATTTTTCACCCATTCCGCGATCTTCGCGGATGCAGCACGGCTTACATGCCTGTCCGCAAGATACAGGACCTTGTAGCTGTTGAGCGTACCGTCAGCGGCGTCCTGCTCCACGACGAAGTCCAGCGGGACCTGCCTGTGGAGTATGGCGCAATAGAGAGCCCGTTTTGCTGCGCCAAACGGTGGCAGGTTGTCATGCCAGATGTCACCGGTCTCGCTGAACCATAGCGCCGTATGCGCCGCCCTCACCTTGCCGTCCTGGATTATGTCCTCGTAAAGCCCCAGTTCCCGGATTCCGCGGAGTACTTCTGCATACATCCCCTTACCGGTCACATGGTTTTCGGTGTACGCGACCCATACAGGCGCGAATTCGAAGAGGTTCAATATTGTCGCACCATGGCCGAGCGCATTGTGCCAGAGCCTGCGCCACATCGATGGTATGTTGCCCGGGGAATGCGGCATGACATAATACAGGATTTTACTGCCCTCCTTGCCGCGTTGACTCGCACGGAAAAGATCAAGGCTGATGCCATTCATCTGCTGCGTGCCGATCGGCACCTGCCAGGCGTAGTCCTCGCTCCATGGTAGCAGCAGTCCGTCATCGCGGAAACAGGTGACCCACTTGAAGGTCTCGCCAAGGAATGTGTGTTCGCCTCCACCGTGGTGCGGCGAGAAGTTCGCCCCTATATGTGCATTGGGCAGGAGGTTCCTAAGTATGTCGGTGCGCTGCTTCATGCTCTGGATGCCATAGCTGTACAGGTAGCGGAATGCCCAGTAGCAGAGTCCTGGCTTGGAGGTCCTAAGCGCCGCCTCCGCTTCTGGCTTACTGATGTCGGGATATGATATCTTCGACCAGTCTCCTCCTGAGTCAGGATCGATCTCCTCCGGCTTCACGCCATGCTCCTTCAGAAATGCGGTGAAGCCTTCGCTGGCATTTTTCGGGTCGGGCGTGGGCAGGGCGATCTCGTCGCCGAGGCTCATTATCAGAACCTGCTTGCGCTCCTCCTCGCTCATCTTGCCATATGTCTCCTGGAGCTTGGCTGTGGGGATCTTCCTGCAGTCCAGGCTCTTATCGGCGCCGTTTACCGGCAGGTTGATGCCGAAAAAGTCATAGAAGTCCTTGGGAAGGCCGCCCGTGGCTTCTATTCTTGTGCGTTCAATTTTCTTTCCATGCTCGGGCAGCGCCTTGAGATAGTCGAAGAGATCTTTAGTCATCTCATCAAGCGTGAAAATACGTGGTGTATAGCGCATATCGGCCAGGCTTACCAGCGGAAGTTTGCCGCTGATGTCCATGGTGCGGACTGATTCGATCTTTCCGTCCGCGTTTCTGACGCCAAACTCCAGCTTGCACGGACCGGAGGACTCAAAACCCCACTGCCCGTCATTAAGAGTGTCCATGGTGCCGCCAACATCGATCCAGTCCGTGGTCGTGCCCGGTTCCACA
Source organism: uncultured Victivallis sp. (assembly GCA_964540865.1). GTDB lineage: Bacteria > Verrucomicrobiota > Lentisphaeria > Victivallales > GWF2-50-93 > GWF2-50-93. The sequence continues at coordinate 4,054 of CAZION010000132.1, read as the reverse complement.
TCGGCGGAGACAGGCTTCCAGTTGCGGATGTGCGTCCAGTATGGCGAATGCTGCTGCATGGGGCCGCCGGGATATTTCAGACTCTTCAGCGTAGCCTTGGCTGCTGCCGCATTTGTAATTCTAATGAACACGTCGCCGCCCTGTGTGAGCATGCCGTCCAGCGGCAGATACTTTTCCTTCTCGATACGATCCTTCACCTGTGCTTCGTCCTTGGTCAGCATGACAAGATCGATATTACGCTTAGCCTGCGGATCGGGCTGCCTGCCTGCGGTGATCGTGATTTTTGCAAGGCCAGGCTGCAGTTCGGCATAGGCATCATGTCCCTCCCAGACTATGTTCTCAACAGCACCCCAGTCCCAGGCGACCTCGTCCTTCAGCTTGCTCCCGAAGGCCCAGATCTTGATGTTCTTGCGGGAGCCGTATAAACGGTCAAGCTTTGTCGCGCCTCCCTGCTCGATCCTGACTTTGAACTGGGTCTCGAAACGGTAACATGCCTCGTAGCGGACGAGAACGAGGTATTTGCCGGCCTCTTTGACATCGACGTTGATCGAGGCGACGGTCTCGTCGCAGTCCTCCGGCGCGCCGAGGAACGCCTTGCGGGACATGAATGTGTTTGCGAAAGTCGCAGCGTAGTAGTTCTGCCCCCACCAGCAAGCCTTCCAGCCGTCCAGGGCCGGTTTTTCCACCTTGAACTCCTCCGCCTCGCAATAGATGTTGCCATCAGGCGACGGCGAGACCGGCTCACCACCCGACCGGTATGCCTGCGCAGCCTTCACCCGCTCCACGCCCTCTCCGCCATCCCAGACTGCAGCGGCATACGCCCCAGGTGAAACTACTCCGGCCAGCCCTGCCAGCAATACTCCAAATGCAATCCCGATCTTAACCATAAAATCTCCTTACGTCAATTTTTATAGGATCCCCAACACCTTTACTTCACAGTTCTATGCTTTAAGCGTATATAAAATATTTCGGCTCAAGAAGTCAGGATTCAGCGGCCTACTGCGGTGGCCGCAGTTTTATCAATAAGAGACATTTGCCAAATAAGTAGGGCGGCTCTTTAGACCGCCATCTTGTCGGGCTAAAGCCCAACATACTTTCAAGGCAAGTTTCAAAGGAGAATTCAAGAGACAGAATTGAATTTGAACTCAAATTCGGTTTTATTCTGAATTCTGGCTTCTTTTGAAATTGGCTTATTCTGACTACTGTCTCCTGGATTCTGACTTCTTTTGGGCTGAGGGCAAAGCCCGCTTTAATTTCCCGCCCCAATGCGATTTCTCCTTGTGGAGGGATCCCATGCATTCCAGTTCCAATACAAAAACTCTAGTCCGCAAAACACTTTATGCAAACAATATATCAATAATTTGCATAAACATCATTTGCAATTCTCATCAAAACCTGATTGGACCTGGCTCCAAACGCATTTGCATGTATGCCTGCTGCACTATGAACAGATATGATTTTCACAAAAATATGCGTGATACTATTGCAATGCAAAATATTTTGTGATATAATTTGTAATAATGAAAAACAAAACAGGAGAGACTATGCGGAGGCGCCATTCAAACGACAGGATGGAATTCACTTTGATTGAGCTCCTGGTGGTCATAGCTATTATTGCGATTCTCGCATCGCTTCTTCTGCCCACCCTGAAGAATGTGAAGGAGCAGGGACGCACTATCGCCTGCCTGGGCAATCTGCGGCAGTTCAACACCGCAGCCATCGGCTATACCTGCGACTATAACGAACGCTTCCCCACCTGGAAAGAGGTGGATATTTATCAGCTCCTGGATCCGTACGAGGCCCTACTAGGCTCAAATATTGGACTGACAACCACGAAAGCGTTTAAGAATCCGAAAGGAATGATGGTCTGCCCTTCACACGATTTGACCACCTCACGGCATGGCGAATGCGTGCGTAATGGACTGCTACTCTATAGCGGCTCCTATGCCTTGAACTCCACACTCGCGTGCATAGGCACGGACTACACTTATCCGCAGGACTACCTGAGGGGCCGTCCTGTATCCATGATTGCAGACACCTCCAATCTGGTGACTTCCTATGAGCGCTGCCCTTCGATCGGCAATCAGATTCAAAATTCATACCCTTACACGGCCGCCTTGACCGGTTACAGCAATATCCGCAACCACGCCTGGAGAAGCAGGCGCCCAGTGTTCTACCACGGCATCGGCCAATGCGCAAGCGGCAGTCCGGACGGGCCTTATGGCAAGGGGATGTTCGCCTACCTCGACGGGCATGCGTCATCCGAAGCACAGATCTCCCATGTAACGGAAGTAAATAACCTGCAGAAACGCTGGCACTGGCATAAACAGCCCTGCACTGGAGATTAACCACCACCCCATGCTGCCACATCCGCAAACGAGGGATTGTTTAATCTACTTAGCGCCTTTATTTCAAAGTTCTATGCTTGAAGCGTATATGAAATATCTCGGCTCAAGAAGTCAGGATTCAGAAGTGGATTTGAATTCAAATTCGGTTTTATTCTGAATCCTGACTTCTGGCTCCTTTGAAACTCAATTATGTGCTTTTTAACGGAGCGCGGGTTTTCTAACCCGCGTTTTCTTCTGTTGGCGGGTAAGAAAACCCGCCCTCCGTTTCTTATTGATAAAACTGCTGGAAGAGCCCGCCTTAGAATATTTCACACCAAAGATCTGAAGGATCTCAGCGGCGATAGCGCCGGCTGGCGATCCGGAGCTTGTGGCGGGCGGTGGCCTGGTCTGCCATGAGCTGGGCCTTGTGAAGATCGAACAGTTCCGACACCCATTCCTCAAAGGCCTTGCCGAAGTAGCGTCTGCCAAAATGGCCGCGCACACGGCGGCGGAGTTCTCGCAAATCCCTCAGCACTGCGGACTGCGCGTCAAGCCGGCGCCGCCACTCGCTGTCCACCGGACGGTTGTTCGCATGAAAATATGTCATCTCCAAATGTGCGAATTCCGCGCGCCGCTGCAGGTGCAGAACGCGGGCCATGAGGGCCAGGCTCTCCCACTCGTGGCGGTGGGCGGTCAGCTGCGGGGCGAGCCTCTCCATTTCCTCGGCAAGCACCAGCTCAAGGCGCCAGTCAAGACGGCAGCGTCCAAGCTGGCCGACAAGGCGCTTCACGGTTGCCGCCGGAATACCTGGCCAGAATGCGGCTGGCCGGGCCCCCATGCTTCTTGCAAGCACCGCAATGCTTGGCCAGGTGAGGTCAATGTTGAAGTTCGGAGGACACCACGAAGTACCGCGCTCCCAAGAGGTGGCGATCTGTCCTAGCTGCCCGTTGCGGTGGATGGCCTTCGACCAGGCACGCAGATTCGCGTGGCAGAGGTTGTATCGCGACAGCACCGGGCCGTCCGCGCTGGAACGGAGAAACGAGGGGCCGATGACACGAAAACCCAGTTCCGTCCACAGGTCCGCCTGGAACAGAGGCTTGAACATGCGGCCGGTCATGTGCCGGCGTGCGATCCTGCGCAGGGCGGGCGGGTAGTCCTCCACGAAAGCAGAGCCGGGGCCTAAGGCCGGCGCGGCAGGGTTTTCGGGCTCTGCAAGCCAGCTCCTACTGGTACGGAAACCTCCGAACCTGCCGATGGCTGTCGGCTGCCCGTTGGCGCTGTAGTCCCAAGGACAGAGGATGACGCGTTCGCGCAGTCCCTTCAGCGCTTCAGGCCGGAAATGATCCTCCAGCATGTCACTCCAGATAAGAGGTGTCTTGCCAGCCGCCTCAACTTGATCGCAGAGCTCGTGCAGATACCGGACGAATACATCAAGCACCTCGCCCTGCTTCCGGCACTTCGGACAGGTGGCCAGAGCGTGAGCCTCGTCCATGCCCAGGTGGACATAGCGGCTGTCCGGATGTGCTGCCAGGTTCTGGGCGAGCATGTCACGTATGAGCGCCTTGCCGCGTGGATTGGAAACGCACAGGGTGCTGGGATAGGCCCGTTTTTCCGCAAATCCGCGGTAGCAGTCCCATCTGAAAACGTATTCAAGGTGGCCCAGACATTGTTGCAGATTCCGCTGAAAAAAGGCGATATTAGCCTCAAAACAGGTGGACGTTTTTTCT
>CAZION010000131.1:0-19361 GCA_964540865.1 uncultured Victivallis sp. | reverse complement strand
CTTGTCCTCCTTTGACATTGTTAATGTGTCAACTTATATCAGGACAAGACATGGATATTCCGTGTTGGATATTGGGTGTTCGAACTTTCTTAAACTCTGCGCCTTTGGAGCTCTGTGCCTTCTTAAAACAATTGCCCTTGCTCTGGATAATCTTCTTTTATGATGCAGTCGCTTGAATCATATCCGGCGGAATTGACCTTTGTTGAAACCGCATGGAACTCGAGATTGTTCTTTTGATCGGAGAATTCCTCTTCCGGATTTGTCGGGAAATGTTTCGGATCAATCCATTTCTCAATCTTTTCATCCGAAAGAATGAGCGGCATCCTGTCATGGATATGCGCAATGGATCTTCTTGCATTTTTCGTAATCACAGTGAAACACATTTCTTTGCCGTCTGTGGATTCAGTCCACAATCCAGCGAACGGAAGTATTGACATTCCGGGCGAATGTATGAAGTACGGTATGCTTTTGCCATTCTCCTTTTTCCATTCGTAATATCCGGTGCATAAAACGGTACATCTCCGGCCCCGCATAAGCTGGCTGAACGACTTCTTCTGTAGTGCAGTTTCAATCCTGGCATTGTATGAAAGGAACTCATGGTCCTTTTCCTTCTGCTGGAAACCTGCGGGAAGGCCCCACTTCATCAGGCTTATTGAGGAGTGGCCGGCGCGGCTGAAAATCACCGGCAGCATCTGCCCCGGCGATACGTTGAAAGAAGTCTTAAAGTCAGGAAGGCTTATCATGACTTCAAGCTGTTCGCCCCACCATTTGACAATCTCATCAAGTTTCTTCGACTGTACGCATCTGCAGCACATATAAAATTCTTCCCTTCGGTCATAATTTTATAAACAATCGTGTAAGTCTATTGTGAACACAGGACAATGTATTGCGCTTTTACACATAAATAAACCGCAGCTTACCGTTCATCCCTTAAAAAACAGTAATTCAGATTAGAGAATATAATATTAAAGATAGGGCTGCATACCGATAATCACACTTTGAAAATATATTTAATCCGCTTACTTTAATCATTAAAATTTTTCACAGGCATTATTGCCAGTGAAGAATTTAATGAATCCTTATAATTCTAGGTGATAAAATGGCCGATCTCAAGACTGATCTGGGAAGAATAAAACTCAAGAATCCGGTTATGACCGCATCCGGCACTTTCGGTTACGGCAGTGAATACAACGAGTATTTCGACATTTCGAAACTAGGAGCCGTAGTTGTCAAAGGGATTTCCTCATTCGCATGGGAGGGCAACCCGACACCACGCATAGCAGAAACTTCCAGCGGAATGCTCAACTCAATAGGGTTGCAGAATCCCGGCGTTGAAAAGTTCCTGCACGGGCAGGAATATCTTCCCTTTCTGAAAAAATGCGGTGCTACCGTAATTGTCAACATCTGGGGCAGAAGCGTTGAGGAATACTGTGACGTAGCATCAAAGCTTGAAGCGGAGAAAGACGGGATAGCCGCACTTGAAATAAACATTTCTTGTCCGAACATCAAAGCCGGTGGAATAGCTTTCGGAACAGACCTCAATCTCCTCGCAAGGGTGATTTCAGAAATCAGGAAGGAGACCAGCCTCCCCTTGATTACCAAGTTAAGCCCGAATGTCTCCAACATTGCGGATTTCGCAAAGGCTGCGGAGGATTCCGGCAGCGACATTATCTCTCTGATTAACACATTAATCGGCATGTCAATCGACATAGAAACCCGCAGACCCAAGATTGCGAACATCAAAGGCGGACTCAGCGGCCCTGCCATAAAACCGGTTGCGGTCAGGATGGTATATGATGTTTCAAAAGCTGTCAAGATTCCTATAATAGGTATGGGTGGGATTGTCACTGCCGAAGACGCGATTGAATTCTTCCTGGCAGGAGCAAATGCAATTGCCGTCGGAACTGCGATATTCGCAGATCCAATGGCCCCCATGAAAGTCATAGAGGGGATAAACAACTACCTCGACAGGCATAAGTGCAAAAGTATCGGTGATATCGTAGGAAAAATGGAGAAATAATTTTTTTCCTTGAAAAAAATTATGAGATGATTAAAGAAAGGGCGTCTGATGGAAAATCAAAAGAAATTCTTCACTGAAGATGACGAGAAAAGAATATTGTCCGCAATCAGGGAAGCGGAATCACGCACTTCCGGTGAAATCAGGGTTCGTATTGAAGAAAAAGGCGGGAAAGACCCGATGGTGGTCGCATGTAAAGCATTTGAAGCGCTTGGAATGCGCAAAACTGAACTACACAATGGAGTTTTGTTTGTCCTTATTACTGAGGAGAAAACATTTGTCATATTGGGCGATGACGGAATAAATAAAAAGGTGCCTCCAGATTTTTGGAATAAAGTGAAAGATATCGTATTGGAGCATTTTCGCAAGGGGCTTTTCGCCGAAGGGCTGTCTGAAGGAATTAAACTGGCCGGTGAACAGCTGGCAAAATTCTTCCCTTATCAGAGAGAAGACGCGAACGAGTTGCCTGACTCAATTTCATATGCAGATAGAAGAGGTGCAAAATGAAAAAAAACGCCATCATCTGCCTGACTCTGCTAATCGGGTTCATATCATCTGTCATTTCTGCACAGGTTCCGGCAGGATATCCTAAGCCGGCGGACGACTATGTAAACGACTTTGCCGGGGTTCTGAATAAACCGGACAGCGAAGCAATCCGCAAAATGTTCAAGGCCCTTGAAGATAAAACAGGAGTTGAAGCTGTTGTAGTCACAATAAACTCCATCAACGATTACAATAAAGGAGATGCTACATTGGAATCGTTCGCGACCAATCTGTTCAACACCTGGGGGGTCGGGCATAAGAAGGAAAACAACGGGGTAATGCTCCTCGTCTCGGTGAAAGATCGGAAGTGCCGTATCGAGCTTGGGAGCGGATACGGTCGGATATATGATCCTGCGATGAAACAGGTCATTGAAGAGAATATGATTCCTTATTTTAAAACAGACGATTACAGCAGGGGAATATTTGAAGGCTCGCGTGGGGTCATTGAAAAGGTCACCAAGAAGGTATCCTGGTTTTCCTTTTACAAGTGGCATATTCTTATCGGAGGCCTTGTCCTCATCTGCATCTTTGCCGGCTTCTCCTGCATGCGCTCCGGAAAGAATGGATGGGGATGGGCTTTTTTTGCGGCCGCAGGCGTATTGATTTTCTTCCTGTTCAGCATGCTTGCGAGTGGAAAGGGTTCTAGCGGTTTCGGCGGCGGCAGTTCCTTTGGCGGCGGAGCCAGCGGAAGCTGGTAGATTAAAAACCGAATAAAGAAGTTCACCACTAATCGGCACTAACGATTCACTAACAAAAATTAAAATACAAGCCTTGCCGTTAGCTTGCTTTTGCAGCAAAAGCAAGCTAACGGCAAAATATTTGTTAGTGTCAGATTAGTGTAACATTAGTGGTTCAAAAATCTTATATTGGATTTTCAAATGTTCAGGCGACAAACAATATCGAGAAATGGGCTAGTATTCATAGCTGGAGAGGCGTTCTGGGGTTTTAATGCCGCCCTGGTTGCGTCCTCAACCGTGCTTGCAGTTCTATTGAAGGAGTTCGGTGCCGGGGATCGGATGATAGGGTCAATAGGTGCGCTAGAATCCGGTCTTACCATAATCCCGCAGATACTCGGCATGTATTTCTTCCATTCGATAAAACACAGGAAAAGAAACCTTATCGTGTGGCATCTTGCCGCAGTAATACCTTTCCTTTTCATAAGCGGATTCATCATCTGCCTTGAAAATCATTATTCCCCGGCAGTGGCAAGATGGGGGCTTCTCCTCTCCTTTGCGTCGTTCATGTGCGCGCTTGGAATTATCCTTGGGGTATGGATGGATTGGATCGCCCATATTTTCGAGACAAAAACAAGGGGGACATTGATGGGGATGACTTTCTTCGCCTCTGCATTGATGGGCTCAGTCGGCGGGCTAATAGCAGGCGCCATAATAAATAAAGTAGAGGGGCACTTCGCCTACGCCATCCTTTATTTCATCGCCGGCTTTTTTGCAACAATCTCGCTGCTGACATTCTTTCTGGTGAAAGATCCTGCGGAAAACATGGACACATCCACCCAGAAAAGAATCCTCATAGCTGACATACTGGCTAGTTTCAGGAAAAGCCTGCTCAATGACAATTTCAAATCCTTTCTTGTCTGCAGGATACTCGCCTCCCTGGGTTTCTGCATAATCCCCTTCATCGCCATCTATTTCACATCGCCTGATGGCGGTGGACTCAGCAACTCTGCGATTGTCTCCTGCGGGGCTGCAATGACGTTCGGGGCGGCCATATCAAATCTTTTCCTTGGAAGAATCGGAGACATGCGCGGACACAGAATCGGGATAATAGTTGGTACGCTGATGCAGGTGATCACTCTTTCGACAATACTCCTCTCATCAGGCCTGCTCTTCTGCATCATCACTTATTTCTGCGTCGGCATCTGCATAAGCAGCTCATTCATATCGCACACCAACATGCTGCTGGAAACGTGTCCGCATGATCACAGGCTCGCACATATAACGGTCGGAAACCTCGTACTTTCCGTCCCGCTTGTATTGTCACCATTCCTTGCCGGTGTCGCAGCGGAACATTTTGGAATACGTGCGGTGTTCATGGCATGCCTTTTCTTCAGCCTTCTCTCCTTTATATGGTGCCTCATCAAGGTTAAAGAGCCACGATACGTCAGGCTCAGCGATTTGAAGGGCTGCCCCTAGGCACTCGAAAGCAATAAACTACAGACCAAAGCTGTGCCTGAACCCGACATTTCTCTTCGATACGCATTCCGCTTTCGCCGGGAAGCTACGGGCGGAAAGGCCGTTCAAAAATTCTTTTTGAGCTTTCAAAAATCTTCCGCAACACGACTCATACGAATTTTTAGAGGTTCCCTATTGTCAATAAAGGGCAAAAAACTTACTTTTCACCTCGAAAATCACAGACTTTTGATTATATTAGCAAGATTGTAATTTTTAAGCAGCGGAACTTTTCTATGAATTTTGTATATTTCTTGAGGGATTTTATTTTCGGGGGGCTGACAACCTTCTACACTTTTCTTTACAATCTACTGAACGACGCAGTCGGGGCAGGCCTCAATCCAGACTGGAACAGTCTGCTCATATTTTCAATACTTACTGCTTTTATCCTTGGAAGTCCGTTTGCGGCCGCCACCATGGCTGAGCTCCATGGTAAAAACAGGTTTGTCCATTTCATGCTCGGCCTTGCCCTACCTTGGGCATATCCGATATTCATGTTTATGAAACTCATCAGGAAACCTGCAACTGAACTTCCCGGGAAGCAAGATGAAACCGTGGATGGAGATGAAAAAACAGTCCTTGGCGAAGCGCCTGAATCCCACCTCAAGTATGAATACGGCGATGCAGTTGCAGTAGGGCCATCACCTGATACCGCTCCTGTGATGGAGCAGAAATATTTTGCAAGAATCGCATCGGATGAATCCGGAAAAACACTGGGGCCATATATATTGGAAATGATTGATGGAAGAATAGTGGAGGTCTCAAAAATAGCAGAAGCCCTTCCAAACGTAGTCATACTCGAAGTCGTTGAAGGCGGAAAATCAAACACTATAAGGCTTCCATACACAAAAATTAAAATCTGCAGAGAGGCAAAACACTGGGATTCCAGCAAACCGGTCAGCAAGCCGGCAGACACAAAGACAATAAGCTTCAAGGAAGCCGGATTGCCGGAAATTCCTATTACGATGAAAAAAGATAATTTCCTTTTAAGGGACGGCGATGTCATAGGCAACAACAGGATTTCAAAAAAAATCGGACAGGGAGGAATGTGCTCCGTATATCTTGCCAGACACACTATGCTTGACATACCTGTTGCGTTAAAACTTATTTCATCGCAGATGCTCGGGCCTGATGACTCTGAATCCGCGAAGAGGTTCCTGCGCGAAGCGAAATATGTAGCCAAGATAAAACATCCGAATGTGGTCTCCCTGATGGATGCCGGCAAGGATGAGAAAAGAGGTTTCTACTATATCGCCCTTGAGTACATGGACGGTGGTTCTGTCGGTGACATTATAAGGACTACGGGGCCGATGGATGAAAGGGAGGCATTGAAAATCATAACTGCCGCCGCCAATGCCATCAGCGTGGCGTCCCAGTTCCACATCGTGCACCGCGACATCAAGCCTGACAACATCATGCTTTCAAAAGACGGCTCAATAAAACTGGCCGACCTGGGGCTTGCAAAAGAAACACATGCCGAGACGTCAATTACCGATACTGAAGCCCACGAAATAATGGGTTCACCCGCCTACATGAGCCCTGAACAGATAAGGAATTTCGCGAGCGTAGACATCAGGGCGGACATATACAGCCTTGGCGCCACGCTATTCCACATGCTTGCCGGAAAACCACCATTTGAAGGAGATACGTCTGTAAACGTGCTTATGCGTTCGCTCAACGAGGAATCTCCTTCTCTAAGCTCATTGCGGCATGACATTTCTCCTGAACTCGAAAAAGTCTGCCTTAAAATGATGGATAAAAATCCAAACTGCAGATACCAGACCCCGTCCGAGCTGCTTGATGCAATCAGACAGCTCGATGAAACCCTGGCTCCAAACCCCGCATGATTGACGAAAGGAATATGTTTGAATGTTTAAACCTGCAAGCAACCAGGTCAATTTTCCTGAAACAGAAAAAAATATTTTAAAATTCTGGGAAAGTGAACAAGTTTTTGAAAAATCCCTTGAACAACGTAAAGGCGAAAAGGAATTTGTCTTTTACGACGGCCCGCCGTTTGCCACTGGCCTCCCCCACTATGGACATCTCCTCGCCGGTACGATAAAGGATGTTGTGCCCAGATACCAGACCATGAGGGGGAAATACGTCCACCGTGTTTTCGGCTGGGATTGCCACGGTCTTCCAGTCGAGTACGAAATGGAAAAAGAGCTTGGACTTTCCGGAAAAAAGGAGATTGAATCCTACGGGATCGACAAGTTCAACGAATCCTGCCGCGGAATTGTCCTGCGTTATGCCGGTGAATGGGAGAAAGTTGTCAGGAGAATGGGGAGATGGGTTGATTTCAAACATGGCTACCGCACAATGGATCTCGATTACATGGAATCAATCTGGTGGGTTTTCAAACAGCTATGGGACAAGGGGCTCATATATGAAGGTTACAAGATCCTGCCATATTGCCCCCGCTGTTCAACTCCTCTTTCAAATTTCGAGGCTAATCAGGGCTATGAGGAAGTGGAAGACCCAGCAATCACAGTCCGCTTCCAGGATGCCGAAAACAGCAATCTATACTATCTGGCCTGGACAACAACTCCATGGACGCTCCCTTCAAACCTTGCGCTTGCCGCGGGCCCTGAAATTGACTACGTGAAAATCAAAGACGGTGAATCCTTCTACATTCTTGCGGAATCAAGGATAGGCGCATATTATAAAAAGCCGGAGGAGATCCAGGTCATTGAGAAATTCAAGGGAGGGCGGCTCGAAGGAAGGAAATACCTTCCGCTGTTCCCCTACTTCGAAAAACTTTCCTCAGAAGGGGCGTTCAAAATTGTCAATGCTGATTTCGTAAGCACCGAAGATGGAACTGGAATTGTACATATGGCTCCAGGGTTCGGCGAAGAAGATGCGGCGGCGGCGAAAAAGAATTCCATACCGGAAGTATGCCCCATAGACGAGGAATGCCGCTTCACTGCGGAAGTCCCCGATTACGCCGGGCGCTATGTGAAGGAAACCGACAAGGACATCATCAGACGTCTGAAGACTGAAGGTAAACTCGTCCACAGAGGCTCCATATTCCACAACTATCCGCATTGCTGGCGGGATGACAGCCCTCTAATCTACAGAAGCATTTCCACTTGGTTCGTAAAAATAGCTCCGATCAAAGAGCAGATGTTGAAGGCCAACAGCGGAGTAAACTGGGTTCCTCCGCACATCCGCGACGGACGTTTCGGAAAATGGCTCGAAAATGCCAGGGACTGGGCCATAAGCAGAAACCGCTATTGGGGCTGCCCTCTTCCCATCTGGAGAAATCCCGAGACGGGAGAAATCACCTGCGTAGGTTCCGTAGCGGAGCTGGAGGAACTTTCCGGCCATAAAATCACAGACATCCACAAACATCTTGTAGACAAAATAAAGATACCTTCCTCAAAGGGAGGGAAGCCCCTTGAAAGAATTCCCGAAGTTCTCGACTGCTGGTTTGAAAGTGGCGCAATGCCTTATGCACAACAGCATTACCCTTTCGAAAAAAAGGCTCACTTCGAGGCTAACTTCCCGGCTGACTTCATTGCCGAGGGACTCGACCAGACCAGAGGCTGGTTCTATACGCTTGTAGTCCTGGGAGCTGCACTATTCGGAAAGACTTCGTTTAAAAATGTAATAGTTAACGGGCTCGTCCTAGCCGAAGACGGGCAGAAGATGTCAAAACGCAAGAAAAACTATCCCGACCCGACTGAAATTGTCGAAAAGTACGGTGCGGACTCGCTGCGCCTTTTTCTGCTCGGCTCCCCTGTAGTAAGGGGAGAAGATCTCCGTTTTTCAGAAGCTGGTATAAAGGATGTCGTGCGTGGAGTGATGATTCCGCTCTGGAACTCGTACAGTTTTTTCGTCACCTATGCAAACCTTGACAGATGGGAACCTCCGAAAACCGCATCGGCTCCGGAAAACCCGCAGCATCCGCTTGACAGATGGATACTATCATCCCTCTCCGAAATGGTTGAGGAGATCGCCGACGCGATGGACCATTACAATCTCCAGCAGGCCGCAAACCGTTTTGAGAAATTCATAGACGACCTGACAAACTGGTACATCCGCAGAAGCAGAAGACGTTTCTGGAAAAGCCAGAATGACAGCGACAAGGATGAAGCATACAGAACTTTACATTACGTGCTACTGACCTTCTGTAAAACAGCCGCACCTTTTATTCCTTTCATAACGGAAGAGATTTACAGGAATCTTAAATCCGCAGACATGCCGGACTCGGTGCACCTTTGTGATTATCCTACGGCCGAAACGTTCAGGCGCGACAAAAGACTTGAGAAACAGATGGAAAACACGATGACAGCCGTCTCTCTCGGGCGGCATCTGCGAACCCAGCATACCATCCGTGTCCGCCAACCTCTCAGCAAAGTCATAATCGCAACCCATTCCGATGCAATCAGGGAAATGCTTTCAGAAACATGCGACATCATTTCGGAAGAGCTCAATGTGAAGGAAGTGCAGTTCCGCGCTGATGAGACAGAGCTTGTCACATGGACGGCAAAGGCGAATTTCAAGTCCCTCGGCTCCCGTGTGGGAAAAGACATGAAAGAAGTTGCCACGGCCATAGGCTCGTTCGATCATGCATCAATAAAGAACCTGCTTGCAGGTGAAACACTCAAACTCAAAATATCTTCCGGGAATGAATATGATTTGACACAGAACGATGTCTCGATACAGCGTATTGAAAAAAGCGGACTGATGATAGCAACTGAGGGGGGAATCACCGTAGCCCTTGACACGGTAATTGACAGCGCCCTTAAAGAGGAAGGTATTGCCAGGGAATTTGTCAGCAGAATCCAAAACCTGAGGAAAGAGTCCGGCTTCGAGGTATCGGACCGGATCGCGCTTGTCTACCATGGCGTCCCTGAAGTCAATTCAGCCGTCAAAAACTTTTCCGAGTACATCATGACTGAAACATTGGCCGTGAAACTTGACGAAAACGCCCTTGAACAAAACGGGATTTCGGCGGATATTAACGGGCTAGAGTGCAGAATATCAATCAACAAAATTTAAAAGAAAACATCTGACCATGAGTTTTGAATACAAATGCCAGTCTTGCCAGGCAATTGGAGATATTGATTCTTTTGTGGATCAAATCGAGTGCCCCAATTGCGGAGGAATAATGACACCGGGCACTATCCCCCAAACCGGCTCCAACGCATATGATGGAATCATTGACGGGGAAGAACCCACCATAGTCGTACCGCGCAGTGAGATCTTAGATGAAACCGGGGCCCACAAGAGAGCCGTAAAAGTTGCTAAAATTGTTGATATCGGATTCGGCGGAATGCTGACAACCTCAGCAACAGGCGGATTCAAACCGATCAGTATTCCCGGCAATACCCCACCAATACCATTTCAACAACAGCCTCCTGCACCCCAGCAACACCAGGAGCAGAATATCACTCCTGAAAATGAGATAATTCAGGAACCGGCACCGCAGAGACAGACGCCGTCATCCTCTCCAACCAGTTTAGGAATTCAAAGGAAGAAAACGTTTATATTGTCCAAATCAAAACCAACTGCGCCTTCGCCACAGCATGGTTCCACACCACATATGGATGCAACGCAAATCGATCCAAGGATTGCTGCCGCAAATGTTCCGCAGCAACAGCCGATTCCAACTGCAGCTGCAGTTCAACCTCAGAGGAATGAATCCCAGGCACCACGAGAGATATTACAAAAACCCAGGGTTGCCGGCCAGACGTCTACATCACTGAAATTTCTTCCAAAAGGCGCTTTAAAAGTTGCACAGACTCACGCAGCTATCAAGCCCACACAAATAACTCCGCCGCCACCACCTCCTCCAAAATCTCAGTCTCTACCTCAGAGCCATGCTCAAACCCAGAGACAAATACCTAGTCAATATGCTCAACAACCTTCGCCTTTCCCTCCAGACCACGACGAAGATTTCGCGGCGCAAGTACGGCTTGAATCGGAAAGACAGGAGGCCATACTCAGGGAGGCATATCACATAGCAGGAGAGAAAATACGGAAGGAAAAAGAAGAGAGAGAAGCTATCCAGGCGCGTAAATTAGCGGAAGAGGCTGAAAGGGCTGCCAAGGAAGCTGCGGAAAAACGTGCCGCCAAGGAAGCTGCAGAAAGAATTGCCGCCAAGGAAGCCGCGGAAAAACGTGCCGCTCAAATTGCAAGAGAACGCGCTGAAACTGAAGAACTGCTCAGAAAAGAGCGCGAAGCACTTGAACTAAGCAAAAGAGAATTCCTGGAAATGAAGAAAAGGGCCGAAGTGGAAGAAGCTGAACGTGCCGCCAGGGAAGCTGCAGAGAAGCGTGCCGCTCAAATTGCGAAAGAGCGTGCTGAAACTGAAGAACTGCTCAGAAAAGAGCGCGAAGCACTTGAACTAAGCAAAAGAGAATTCCTGGAAATAAAGAAAAGGGCTCAAGCGGAGGAAGCTGAACGCGCAACCAGGGAAGCTGCAGAGAAACGTGCCGCTCAATTTGCGAAAGAACGCGCTGAAACTGAAGAATTGCTCAGGAAAGAACGCGAAGCCCTTGACCTAAGCAAAAAAGAACTCCTGGAAATAAAGAAAAGGATCGAAGAGGAAAATGCAAAAACAAAACAGATCCAGGATAATAAAGTTCCTGAGTTAAAAATAGAAAAAACGGAAGATGCAATAAAACCACACGAACCTTTGGTGATTATTTCTACAGACACAAAAAAAGATGATGTTAAAATAAAGGAACCTGAAAAAACACTTCTTCGCCCTACTCCAGCGGTAACCCCCAAGGCAGGGGAAGCTTCAGAGCTTATCACTGTTAGCCCTGAAAACCTGCAATCTGACAAAAAAAAGGTTGAGCCAGAGCCGCCGGTTTTGAAAAAGGATGAACTCGAAAAGAAGAATTCGACGCTGGAAGGAATAGCGGAATCGAAAAAAAGCGATGCGATTGGCAAGAAGAGCCCCATAAAAGGGTTACCCCCTCCTTTCAGTAAACAAGCCCTTAGACCACCTCCATTCCCAACTAAGACAGTATCGGGCAATACAACAATTGCGGGCAAAGAGAGCAGAGAAGAATTAGAAAAAGGCAAATCCTCTGGTTCTGATATTGCGAAGACGCCTGTCAAAGACAAGCAGGAGACAAAGATCGGAATCAATACGAACTTGAATCTTGAAGGGATAACTGGGTCTAAGAAAGATGATGCCAATGCCAAAAAAAGCCCCATAAAAGGATTGCCTCCCCCGTCTCCATTCAACAAAAAGGGTATTAAGCCCCCTCCATTTCCAGCTAAGACGGCCGCAGGAAAAACCGCTTCCGAGAAAGACAGCAAGGAAGACGCAGACAAAGAAAAAACCTCCGGCTCGGACGTTGTGAAGAATACGGTAAAAGACAAGACGCAGACAAAGATCGGAATCAATACGACCATCCCCATTACAAGCACCACGCTTGTTAAAATACAGAATAAGAAGAAAAATGTAATCCTCCTCATGATGGTCGTTGCAGTTCTCGTCGCCTGCCTGTTAATAATTTTCATTGGTGGGAAGATTTTTAAAATTGCAAAATCCTCCCTTAGATCATCTCCCGTTCCAGCTGCTCCGTCTACAACTGTGCAGAACAAGAACCCGATGCCAGTCGTTCAAGGTGGCATAAAGACAGGTTCCCCGCTGGAAATGGACTTCAGGGCAATCTACTTAAAAATCAAGAAGGCCCCCCCCGCAACCAACAGGCAGCAAATCGACGCCATCATAAAGGAATGGCAGGATTTCATTGACAGCCATCCGAATGCCAATCCTGATGACAAATGCATTAAAGACGCAAACACGCAAATCAAAAACATGCAGGACATGAAGGACCTCTACAACAAATAGTTTCACGCAACAGGAATATTGTCCGATAATGCAGTGAGGTAATGCAAGACTCGGGTTTTGCAGGAAGCCAGAAGACAGAACTAAGTTTTAAGTTTCAGGTTTTAAGTTTTAAGTTGAAGATTGTTTCCAGAGAACTGAAATGCTTTCCTTAAAACTTAACACATAAAACTTTAAATTTCTGACTACTTTTGAAATTGGTTCCAGTAAAAAAAGTTAGGACAGGCATAGTATTATGACTGAACACAGCGCCAAGGATGACCTAAAAAAACTCAAAGCTAATCTGAGCTCGATCATATCAGGGAAACCCGAGGCAGTCGAACTCCTTGTAATTGCGCTTTGCAGCGGCGGCAATATCCTTATGGAGGATGTACCCGGCGTGGGAAAAACGACCATGGCTAAAGCACTTGCCCTTTCAATCGACGGTTCTTTCCACAGGATCCAGTTTACCCCAGACCTCCTTCCTTATGACATTATCGGTTCACCAGTATATAACCCTAAAGACGGTAATTTCCATTTCAGGAAGGGACCTGTTTTTACTAATATCCTTCTCGCCGATGAAATAAACAGAGCATCTCCAAGAACACAGTCAGCCCTGTTGGAGGCGATGAACGAGGGACAGGTCACCGTTGAGGCGGAAACATATCACCTCTCCCAGCCTTTTCTTGTAATCGCAACTGAGAATCCAATAGAATATCATGGCACATACCCCCTGCCCGAAGCCCAGCTCGACAGATTTGCGATGCAGATAATCCTTGGATATCCGGATGAGAAAAGTGAAATGGAAATGCTGTATTCACGCAAGGACCGGGATCCGATATTGAATCTGCAACCGGTTATCAACTGCGCCCAGATATGCAAACTCCAGGAAGAAGTGAAGAAAGTCGACATAGAAAAATCCGTAGCAGCCTACATGGTTAGGATAATACGCTCAACCCGCCAAGATCCGCGGATAAGACTCGGAGCAAGCCCACGGGCGCTGCTCACGCTCTCGCGATGCTCACAGGCAAAAGCATTTCTGGATGGCCGGAATTACGTCATTCCGGATGATGTAAAAACACTTGCCGTAACTGTTCTTGCACACCGTCTGGTCCTTGAAAACAAGGCCCAATATTCTGGAATAAAGAAACAAACCGTAATATCGGAAATTGTAAATCAGATAGAAGCGCCGGTTTGAAAAAAGCGATAATCCAATACTCTCAACTTACAGAAGTACCATCAGCACCGCGAGGAATGCGAACAGGGATCCCATCAGGATTTTCCCCGTGAATGCGTCAATCCTGGTCAGAGAAGCGAGCCGCAAGGAACTTATTCCAAAGTAGACGGCGAACAGGAGCCCAACCAGAGGCAACACAAACATCAAATTGTACAGGAGCAGGTATGCGAGCCATATGCTCATGACTCCCTCCATTTTGGATAGAAAAGCCAGCACCGGCACGTAAATCTGCCCCGTGCATGCGCTTTCGATAACTGTCACCAGCGCACCGGTACCGAACGCACCGGCCCAGAGGACGCTTCCCCTTGTACCGCTCCGCATCAGCCCCCGGATCCGGGTCCTGAGTGTGTCAGGCAGTTTCAACGACATACCGCTGCCGGTTCCGTTCCGCTTGAATATGAACGCATCCCGGAATGACAGGAAGGAAAAGACACAGAGCACTGCGGACATCCCGCCGTTCAGCAGCGTCCTTGATAAACCGCCTCCGCCTATAAGTGAATTGATGATGCCCATAAAGCCGAGCCCCATCAGGAAATAGCAGATGAAACTTCCGAGGCAGTATGCGGCGCCTATCACCAGTATCTTCCTTCCCCCCATGCGGGAGGAGGCCAGAAGGCTTGCCAGAAACACAAGCCCTGCAAACACGCAGGGGTTCACACCGTCAATCAGTCCCGCCATGGCAATCACACCAATCGTCATACCCTCGGCCTTCCTGTGCACTGATTTCAAAGATTCCCCATTATCCAAAACAAGAGGTTTAGCTTCTACGGTCTTCCTGACAGGACTGTCGGCTAGGCTTTTTTCTATTTCCGACTCCACTTCAGCCTTCCCGTACAGCATCATCCCGTTGAAGTAAATCACCGGTGTCTTGGTGCCATGGGTTCCCAGTTTCTCCTCAAGGCTGGCGAGGATCAGCATGTTCTCAGGCTTCTCCAGATCGAGGAGCGCAACCTGTCCGCTGTGAATCCCATATTTTTCCAGGAGTTTCGGCCCGAGCACCCTGCGCATGTAATTGCAGCCCGGACATGTGCGCCCGGCAAAAACAAACACGGACACCCTGTCATTCGGATTAAACTCCTTTGCCTCCATTTCAACCTGTCTGACCAGCAGTGAGCTTTCGTCTTGACCTCCATTCTTTGAAGCTGGCTGGCCGATGGATGCGGAGACTGCAGTACCTGAATTGTCACTGTCAAGCGTTTTTTCTCCGAGTACTGCGAACTTGACAGGGAGGAAGAAGTTGACAGTTTCCAGATCCTTTGCCGAAAAAGAGATGTGCATGTTCTTTTCAAATTCACCCCTGTAGGCTGAACCGTCCAGAACAGCTTTGGAACTGGATTCCCCACCCGGAGCAAGCTCCCATGCAGGTTCATCAAGGTCAAGACAGACACAGGGTGATCTCCAGCCGCCGAGCTTGATTTCCATGGGCGTCCGGTTTTTCACGCAAATCAGCCCTGTCTTCTTTTCAGATGGGGGGATCTTTCCGAGTTCAAGGCCGGCCTTCGGGTTCGCCTCCACGGATAAACGGCCGTTGAGTTCGGTTACAGTAAGAGTAAGCATCGGCTGGGCGTCTGCAAAGCATGCGAAGGTCGCAAGAAAGAAGATAAATGAATGTATTATCAAGTGTTTCATGATTTCTTAAGTTAATGAATTTCAAAACTGGAACGCCGGCACCCTTGCCGGCATCGGAATCTGATGCGGAAAAGATAAAGACTGCCAGCAGGTTGCTGGCGGTCCGGTAAGATCTGGAACGCGCCCACTTGCCGGCATCTTTCTTTTCATTCTTTTTTGATTCTGGTGTAGGGTTCGCCGTGTCGGCGAAGATTCCAATTCTTCTTGTCCGACACGGACAACTCTACACCAATTGCAAGACCGGAGACCGGATTTTTCACTTCTTCCCCGCCTGGGCCTCGTCCAAATTCATACTGAGTCCCGGGAGCGACAGCACCGGTGCGCGATAGAAGACAATCTGGTTGGTCTTTGAACGCGGCGGCTGGGGTTCCCTTGGATTTACCGACACCGCAAACGACCTGATTACCGAACAGTTGTCCCTGGAGAGGCATCTGATGTTATACTGGACGATGTCCCCTGATTTGAGCTGTTCCGGATTAATCTCCCAGTTGGTATTGCTGGGGACGACTATGGTGCGGACATGCTGGATCAGCTTCCCGTCAGCCTGCGCAGGAATCCTGACACCGCTCAGGGTGGCTTTCTGTTTCACCTTTTCACTTATGCCAATGGCGTTGACAAGTGTTACCCCGGCCAAACCCTCAGGTGTGGTTGAATAGCGCCTGAGCAGTTCCACACAGGCTTCAGCAGCACCGTCGCGGTCACCCTGATTGGCAAGCATTACAGCAAGGGAAAGCAATGCCGCCGGGGCTGAATCACCCCTCCTGTCAGCCACTTTCCTGTATAAGGCGACCGACTCTGCTTTGGCAGCGGGGTTGCGTGAGAGGACTCCGGCCAGCAGTACATCTATTTTATCGTCAAGAGCTGTCGCTATCTTGGTTTTCTCCTTGAGGATGGAACGCAACGTAGTCTCGGCTGTCGTAAAGTTCCCTTCTGCGGCATAATAATGGGAAAGGCAGTAGAGGACTGCCCTTTTTTCATATTCCCGTTCTTCAGTTGAAGCTCCACCGGCCAAGGCTTTCAGGGAGGCGATCACATCCTTCGGATCACCCACAATACCCTTCAGGCAGACCAGCGCCAGGGCGTTCCTGCGGTCTCTGCCCAGCTTCTTTGCGCATTCGGCTGACAGCGGTCGAGGAAATCCTTCAGCCAGACCTTCGAGCAGTGAATCAATCGTACCCTTGTCGGAAATAATCTTGACCTGACCGCCGACCAGGGGAAGTGATTTGAATATCTCCGCAGCCTTCGCCCTGTCGCCGGCTTCCCCGGTGAAATGCGCCTTGTAGACTGCCGCCCGTGTCTTCAGTAACGGAAGATACCATGGGGAGGTGCGTCCGTTGATAATGCTCTCGGGTATTCTCGCCGTCCTCACCAGGTTGCCGTACTGATCCGCGTCAAGAAAGTTCTTCGGGGTCTTTTCAATGATGTCGAATTTCAGTGCGGCATTGATCCCCTCCAGGCTTTTCAGTTCCGCCGCTGTCTTCTCCTCCTTGGCAGCCCATTCCTCGAACCATGCTATATGCTTCAGCGCATCTTCAGCACTTGATTTGACATACGTGTTCTCCATGATCTCCAGGGCCGCTTCGCCGGCATACGGGCTGGAAACATCGTTCTCCACTATCTCCTTGTACTTTTTCAAAGCCTCCTTCTCTTCACCTTTAGCCTCAAGGCATTTGCCGATGAAGAAGGCTGATGCCTGGGCGAGCACACCCTTATGGATTCTGGAATAGTACCTTATCGCATCGTCATACTCGCCCTTGAAATCGGCGCGGCGCGCTTTCCTGTAGCTTGCGTAGTCAATCCCGTAGTTCTTCTCATCGTACAGTTCCTGGGCGCGCTCCATAAGCTCAGCGGCCTGTTTGGCGATTGTGTAAAAATCATCAAGTGTCCGCCTGTTCGGATCGGAAAGGGCTTTGTATTTGTCAATCCCGGAGAGCGTCCCCTTGCAGGAGTCTATGCATTTGAGATAGGCGTCAATTGCGAACTGGGAGCGTGCAAGCACCCAGGACACACGGGCAAGTACATCGGGGGCTTCTTTCTTCATGTCGTATGCCGAGAGCGAGCGCAAGGCCTCTTCGGGTTTGATCAGGGCCAGATACGCCTCGGACAGTTCCGCATTGTGCAACGGGTCTTTTGTCTCGATGAGCTTCTCCAGGGTCTGGATTGATTTTGCAGGAGTTCCGTTCAACCGCTGCGCACGGGCAAGGAGGACTGTCGCATGTCCGCGGGCTATTCCGGCCAGGCGTCCGTCAGTCAATACTTTCTCCAGGATATCAACAGACTGCTTGTATTTGCCGTCGTAAATCAGTTTCTCGGCCTTGTCCACCAGCGATGAGACTCCGGGCTCGTCAGAAGCCTTCTTTTCCTTTTCAGGCACGGCCTTGCCGGTATTAGTGGCTTTGTTTGCAGCCTGACAGACAATGCCGAGGAATAACAGAATTATGATGAAGTATTTGTTCATTTTAAAAGGATCGCTGGCAACTTGCCGACATGTTTTTTCTTCCCCTCTTGTTTCAGCAGGCATAATGCCTCAAGATTTTGGTGGCGCTCCAAACAAGTTCCGACGAAACCGGTTTATTTGTACCGGCAGTCAGATTCAGACAGGATTATAGGATAAACGGGATTATATGTTGTTGCCTCATTCACCATCAGTTACTTCATGCTGGCACAATCCGTAGCGAGAGTTTTGTGCCCCGGCCCCCGGGTGGGAGTATGCCCCCGCTCTGCCCCTACCTCAAATTCGACAATCTTTCAATTTATTCGTTTGAAACAACTTTATTTTCGCCAATAAAACAGACATCCAATATATGCATAACTGCCTGTATATAATGTTAATACGCCTTATGTTAACGGCATTGGACTGGCACCCTTTTTCTTTTCCGGGCTACCTAGCAACAACGATCAAACGGATTAGTCTCAATCGGAGATTGTAGATTCACGAATTCTCTGGACACCTACACCTGCTCTCTTTTTTTCTTCACCTGTTTTAAGCCAGTGTTTTGCTGACTCGTCATTCGATTTTAATATATCATCCTTGATTGCCTGTGGGCAGTTAGGATTCCTGGCACATGGAGACATCAGGTGTTTTTTGTTGGTTTCGTAAATCATTAGAATGACGTCTTCAGGAACAAAAGGATTTGTAACCAATGAAGCTCGGACACTGTATGTTGAATCATTTTTCAATACGTCTATCATGTCTTTAGTGATTGATGTATTATAAGCAGCCCCATTCCTAACAAATCCGTTTTTATCTTTTACAAGTTCACTTAGCAAATCACTGGGGATGTGCGTGTTCGATGCAATTAAATGTCTTACATTGACATCATCGCATTTGTAATATTTCTTGAATTCATCTCGGCTCATATCCTTCCTTTTTGTAATCTTGTCAATTATTTCATCACTAGCACCCATCGCTTTCAAGTATTCACCACCCCATTTTGCAGGATGCGGCGTTTCGAACTGACAAGAACAAATCAAAACGGAAAGAGACAGGAGAATAATCAATGCTGGCATTTTTGTATTCATAATAAAATCTTTCTTTTGGTTCGTTTTCATTACTTAATTACAGCACTTATCCCATTCACAGTGACTGTCTTGATCTCTTTCATAGTTCCCGCTCGCAGCAAGTCTAACGGCTGCGGAATATGTGCCTGCCTGGACAAGGCATGCAGGATAAAAAGGGAGTCCAATAGTAAGCATCCACACCGTAGTACAGGCAGACACCATGTCTACGTGTAAATTTGTATCGCACGTTCCTTGAGGTTTTCCACATTCTTGGTAACATCCATCATGCGCATTACAGGCATCGGTGAAATCAATTACATATAAAAAACTATCTGGAATCCACCAGTCAGAACCTGGAACCCACCAAGGCTGTTGCGAACCACAACCGTTGGTTATTATTGGTTCTTCTACACTTTAAAACATAAGGCATAGGATAAGGCGGAACCCCTTCAA
>CAZION010000130.1:0-19554 GCA_964540865.1 uncultured Victivallis sp. | reverse complement strand
AATCTCCATTTGTGCCCAGTGAACTCTTCCCAGGCTTTCTGGCGGTCTCCCACATCCTTGAATTTCAAGAAGGAGTTCTTCTCGTTGGGAATCTCTTTACCGGCGACAACTACATAATTATTGTCGGCTATAATCTTGAACCCGTCGTATTTGACATCATCCAGCTTGACGCCCATGTTGCGTGTATAGTCGCTCTCGCCGACATAAACCTGGTTCTTGACGTCCGGAGAGATTTTAGTGACGATTGCGAGTTTCGCACCTGACATTTTCTCCAGGTTGCCTTGCAGTTCATTTGCAGCAGTCTTGACACTGGGTTCTGCGGATTCCGCAATTACGATCTCGGCAACCGGCTTTCCGTCCTTGACAAGATCGACCGCGTTGCATGCGTAAGCCAGAAAAACCATTACAGGAAGCGATAACATTAATTTGTTCATATCATCCCTTTATTGTTTATTTATGAAAGCTGGAATTGAGATTTAACATTTGTATTTTTGTTTTAATTTTATCGGACTTAGATTAATAATAATTGGAATCGAGCGCACCCCAGAACAACAGATATTCAGGTTCATGTCCTAGGGCTGTCGTACGCCAGGTCTTATAAGTATATAAGAACCCCGCAGCATCTACATGACCGTCCAGAAAAGCTATATTTGCAGTTCCTCCATATATATTTTTGGTTGGCCTGCCATGCCTATAGTCTATTCCGTCATTTCCATCTATTATTTTACAGTCACCGTCCAAGCCCGGATTTGTGGTATCCCCAAAAAGTCCAAACGCTGAAGGATTTTTGTAGCGTGAGCTTTTAAGCCAACGCCCAGTCTGCTGCGCGTCAGGGTTTGCCCCGCCAAAACCAATAGAGTTGACTCCTATAGTCCTTTGAGTGGCGGCAGGATTGGGATTTACAAAACCCGGGCACGCAAAATTGCTTACAGCACCTCCATTTGCTGAAATTACACCAATACCTACCGGTGAATTACCTACTTTGACATCGGGCAGATAATCATCCAGACAATATCCCGCATAGCTGAAGGTGGTGTTCTCGGGAGTGCCCAATCTGTAACGGGCATGAAATCCGGTATCGTTGAAATACATCTGATCTGCAAGTCCGATCTGTTTAAGGTTGCTGGTGCATTTAATTTTATACGCCATATCCTTCGCACCTTTCAAAGCAGGAAGCAACATTCCTGCAAGAATTGAGATGATCGCAATTACAACCAGGAGCTCGATTAGTGTGAAAAATACACTGGCATGCTTATTTCTTGGTTTCATTTTTATCTCCATTGCTTATAATGTTCCGCATGATTTCCTCAGTAAAGACACCAGAAGGCTTGAAATTGCGTATGGAGCTTGCGAACTTGAACAGTTCGGCGTCCTTCCTTCCGGTATGTTCTGTGAAGTCGAGATAGTCCATCCTTTCAGGGAAAGGCACCATCGTAATATGGCAGCGGATGAGATCGAACTGTCTCTGCCTAAGCCCCGAAATGTCAATGAATGAATCCCATAGGAAAAACGACATGTCGAGTTCGGTGCTCTTACAGAACTCGTTCCAGAAAAGCAGAGGTCCGGCGTATCCGGCCTTTATAGCCTTCCTATATCCTTTGAGGATAAGCATTGCTGTGGCATAATGTTCCGGTGATTCTGCCAGGAGCGGATGCGTCAGCACAGCTTCCGGGGCTCGTTCCAGGATGAGATCTTTCACGCGGTCCACTGATTCCGGCTCGTCGTAGGCAACCATGATGCAGGGGCGCCCCAGCGTCGCACCTTTCGGCACCGGTACACCGTAGCCCTCCCGAACCTTCCGCATGTCCGGTCCAGTGTAATGGCGCTGTGGATGGTCGAGATGAACGGGAAACGTCTTGAGCATTGACGCACCTGCAGCGGCTTCGCGCTTGCGGATGGGCTCCATGATATCCGGTTCAGCCTGTCTGCGGGTGATCGTGCTGTCCTTTTCGACCATGTGGAACTGCCCCGACATGTTGTTCGTCGACATCACATAGTCTATCGCATACCCGTTGTCGAGATGCTTCAGGCATGTACCACCGACGCTGAACTCTATGTCATCGGCATGCGCGCCGATGCACATTATGGATGGTTTCCTCATTCTGCCGTTCCCTCATTATTTGCTATATGTGCGGACTTTTGGGCTCTGGTTATAAAGTATACTTGATTTCATCGATATGTGAATGTCTGTAATCAGCATGGATGATGTCAAAAATAAACATTATCCTGAATTTATGCTTGACATTGAAAGTGTCCCGCCTTACCCTATAAAATACTATGAATAATGCCAGCAAAGAACAACTCTGTATTCTCCCTCCCATTAACTATTCTCCGCGCTTGAAAGCATACGGATTATGGATCGGTTATGCATATTCGACAACGCAGTTTCATATCAACTCTTTTCCCAAGCCTAAAAAAAGGAAACAGACTTTTTATTCGATATCACATCTATACAAAGGGTTCGGCCGATATTGGGCAGAGAATTCTCCTGAAAAAGATGTACGCCCTGGAGAATGCATAATAATGACACCAGACCTTTCTAATAATTACGGCAGTTACGCGGATCAGCCCTATATCGAAGACCGAGTCAGGTTTGCAGGTCCATTCGCCGACATGATGATGCGCGCCGGGATCATTTCCCCCGGGGTATTCTCTTTCGGGATGATCCGGCGGCTGAAACCCATCATAGAACTCTTTTCCGATCCCTCTGATTCGTCGCAATTCAAAGCCAATATCTTGCTCCAGGATGTTCTGATGGATGTATATTTCGAAAACCAGACAAGACAAGCTGGCAATTTCAAGTTGGAAGGATTGCTCAATATGATAAGGAGTTCTCCTGACAAATGGTGGTCAGGGGATGAACTTGCGGAAATATATCAGGTAAGCAAGATCCATCTAGGGCGGCTTTTTTTGCGTTCGACTGGGAAGACAATTAAAGAATATATTGATTCCTTAAAAATGAGCAGGGCTTCTGAAATGCTTGTCGGTTCCGAACTGACCATACGCATGATATCGCAGAAACTCGGATACACAAACCCTTATCATTTCTCTCATAGATTCAAGGCCATCATAGGCGTTTCACCTGACAATTTCAGGCGGACTCATTCCCGAAACCAATAAACTTGTGGATAACCGTAAAAAAATCAAGGAGAAAAGGAAGCAGTATTAAGGTCAAAATTCAGGCTATGAGTTGTTGTTTTCTTGAATCTGGTCGCGTTTCCGCATATGGTGTAGAAAACGCCAAGCAGAAACAATTTGAGCGGGGACATGCCAAACCAGAATAACTTCCATAGCGCGCCATCCGGCCAGAGCAAGGATGATACTCGCGAGATTCTCCGACGCCTGATCTCTGACGATCACGATGCCTGGTGCGAACTTGTCAATTCGCACACCGGACTGCTTCTGAGACTTGCGCGCAGCGCATTTGAACGACATGGCCGCCACGCTTCACGCCATGATGTCGAGGATGCTGTCACCGCAGTCTGGCGCGATCTGCTTGCGAAAGAAAAAAGACTCATTCGCAATTCTATTGAACGCGGCGAGATCCTGCCTCTGCTCCATACGCTTGTACGCAACCGCTGCATTGACATGATGCGCAAACGCGGAACAGAGCCTTTTGTGCCGATGGATTGCGAAAACATTCCCGATATCAGTGTTCCATCAGAAGTACATCAGGAAGAGTCTCCGGGCGACAGCGAAATATCTTTGGCGCTAGAGTCACTTCCATTGAAAGAACGGTCCTGTGTCAAACTTTTCTTCCTACAGGACCGCAGCTACCGCGAAATCACAGAGCTTACCGGAATACCCGCAAACAGCATCGGCCCGACGATACGTCGGGCCCTGGACAAGCTGCGCGGGTTCTTCTCCAAGGAATAATGAGGCACAAGCATCCTTCGTAACCGTTAAGCTGAGTGCCTACTGCTAGACAAGCTGACAATGAGAATTAGCTCCCCCCGTGGGTTTATCCCACGGGAAGTGAAGATTGGGAGGCTAACGGCTACGCCATTAGCCCCACAATCTTCTTCTCCTGCCAGGTAAACTGGCAGGGGGAATGAATAAACACCCAGCTTAACGGGTACCATCCTTCGATAAACTCAGGACAGGTCCTGCCTGTGATTATCTTTGCTCGTAGTAGTGCAATTTATTGCACGTTCTTAATTAAGATGACGGCGTATAAATTCGCCTACTACAAACAAAATCAAAAAAACTATCAGATCTTTACAAAATCCGATGTACGAAACCGCTTCTTCATCCGCTTTCTATTTTGAAAACAAGTCTGTTTACGGGGGTGTATATATATGGAAGATAAAATTACACAATCAGGGTTGGAAGAACTTTCCCACTCGGAATCTGCCGAGGCCAAGAACTGGTTTGAGAAGAACAGGAACCTTCTTGCGGCCAGGGAGTCCCATTATTCATTGCCGGAACTCAGGGAACTGTCAGTAGCGCGCAAGTCCTGGGGCGAATTCTGGGAAATGCCAGAACATCTTGCCTCATGCCCGGTATGCCTTGACTGCTTCGAGGCGCTGCTCAAGGAAGATGCCAAGGTTGACGAAGCTCTACTCGAGCAGATGCGGAAGCTCCATCCTTTGCGCAGATTCAATCTGACAATCTTGAAGTTGGAGCCGTACAGGCTCATGAAAGTGGCGGCGGCAATTGCGATTCTCGCAATCGCGGGCTGGTACTCAATCGGATATTTCTCATCGACCAGTGTGAAGATTCTAGACGGCTCACTTCTCATGTCAGACGGACGTCAGATGTCATCCGGCTCCACGCTCCCTGACGAGTCCGAGCTGACTGCGGCGCAGCCGACCAGCGCTGTTTTTGCCGACGGCTCCAGCATCTTCATATCCAAGGACAGCCTGATATCACTTCTACCAACACGCTTCAGCAACAAGTCCATCCAGCTGTCGGAAGGAAAGATTCTCTGTGAGATATCAAAGCAGAAGGCAAATTCGAACTTCAAAGTGCTGACACCTGCAGGCGAGATCATTGTCGTCGGCACAAAATTCAGCGTTGACAGCCGTTCATCGCGGAACCAGGATTCAGGTTCACAGAAGGAATTGAAATTCATCCACCCGCTACAAGTCGGGGTGAGGGAGGATGGAAATTTGGGGAATGTCCAGGACAGCGTAGTCACCGTGAATGTGGAGGAAGGCGTGGTAATTGTGAAGAACCGTTACGGCAGCCAGAGCCGGCTGTCGGGCGGACAGACCGCTGTGCTCAGAAGCGGCATCAGCGTTATAGACGTGTTTGAGGGGAAATAGATGAAGCGGCATAGCCGCAAAAAGTGTCAGAGTATCAAAGTATCAAAGTGTCAAAGCGAATTTCAGTGATACTCTGATACAATGATTCTCCGCAGGAGAAGAATGATGACACTTTGACACTGAAAAAAAATGACTTACATAACGGAGGATTGATATGAATAAGGAAAAAGGGAAGCATTTGCCTGATTTTGCGGGTGATGATGATGACCTGAACGCCGTCAAGAGCCTGCATGACGCCTACAGGGACATGTCAGAGCAGATCGGACAGGTCATTGTCGGACAGAAGGATGTTGTAGAACAGGTGCTCGTGGCTATATTCTGCCGCGGGCATGCCTTGCTGGTCGGTGTGCCCGGACTAGCAAAGACATTGCTTGTCAGCACGATATCCAGGGCTGTAGACCTGAGTTTCAAGCGCGTGCAGTTCACTCCCGACCTGATGCCTTCGGACATCACCGGTACGGATGTCCTCGAAGAGGATCGCACGACAGGGAAGCGTGTTTTCAGATTTGTCCACGGCCCCATCTTTGCGAACATGCTGCTGGCCGACGAGATCAACCGCACTCCGCCGAAGACGCAGGCCGCGCTACTTGAGGCGATGCAGGAAAGGATTGTGACTGTCGGCGAACACGACTATCATCTGCCGGATCCATTCTTCGTTCTTGCGACACAGAATCCGATTGAGCAGGAAGGAACATATCCGCTGCCGGAAGCGCAGCTAGACCGTTTCATCTTCATGATATACGTTGACTATCCGAGCGAGGCCGAGGAACTGCAGATCATGAAAATGGTCAGCGGTCAGTCCAAGTCCGAAATCAAACCGATACTCCACGGCGAGGACATTATCCGTCTCCAGAATATTGTACGCCGGGTTCCTGCAGCCGACCATGTCTTCGAATACGCCAGGGAGCTTGTCAGGTCGACACGTCCGTCCGATCCGAAATCCCCCGACTTCATAAGGGAGCTTGTCCAGTGGGGTGCCGGGCCGCGCGCCGCGATCAATATCATGCTTGCGGCAAAGGCCCGCGCCATTCTGCGTGGAAGATACCATGCGATCACTGAGGATGTGAGGGAAATGGCACTGCCGGTACTCAGGCACCGGCTGGTGACCACATTCAACGCTGAAGCCGCAGGCATCAGTTCAGACAAGGTTGTCAGACGCCTCCTGGAAACAATAAAGCCCAAGAAAGACGACATGCTTTCGGGAGCATCAGCATAACTGGAAACAAAGTGTCAGAGTATCAACGTATCAAAGTTTTTCCCTGACACCCTGACACAGCGATTTTTCCAAAGGAAAATCGCGATGAAACATTGACACTTTTAAATGCAAAGGTACCATGGATTCCCTGTCCGCGACAAACAATGTTCCGCCGTACATGTGGCTTCTCGATCCCGAGGCGCTTGCGAAGATACACCGCCTGGACTTCCTGGCGCGCGGAGTCATGGAAGGTTCGGTGACTGGCCGGCACCGCAGTCCGTTTCGCGGATCATCAGTTGAATTTGCGGAGCACCGCGAATATGCGAACGGCGACGACATCCGCTCCATCGACTGGAGGGTATACGGGAAATCCGACCGCTACTACGTCAAGCAATACGAGGATGAGACCAACCTAAGGGTGACAATCCTGCTCGATGCGTCGGGATCAATGGCGTACACCGGTTCGATGTCTTCAGTCAGGAGGGGCAAACGGCTCAGCAAATTCGACTATGGCCGTTATCTTGCGGCTTCGCTGCTGCATCTGATGATCCACCAGCAGGACGCTGTCGGGCTCGTCACTTTCGATACCGCTGTCCGCCGTTATCTGCCGTCGCGCGGTCGTGTCAGCCACCTTCGTGCACTCCTCCAGGAACTGCACAACACCGAACCGGGTAGCGAGACCACTATAGCTCCGATACTCCATGACATCGCCGAACGCATCAAACGGCGCGGACTCGTCATACTTATTTCAGATCTTTTCGACGATCCGGCCGAGATAATGAAGGCTCTTCATCACTTCAGGTTCAGGAAGCACGAAGTCGTACTCATGCACGTCATGGCGGAGGAGGAACTCACTTTTCCGTTTGAGAAATGGAGCATGTTTGAAGATCTGGAAGTTTCGACCAACCGCATCGAACTGGATCCCGGGGCCACGCGTGCGGCATACCTTGACGAGGTCCGCAAATTCGTGTCGGTCATACGCAAGGGGTGCGGTGAGATGCGTGTCGAATATGTGCCCGTCAGCACGCGCAAGGATTTCGATGTGGCACTTCTGGAATATCTGGCGGGTAGGATGAAAACGAGCAGGTAGTGGATCTGGAATTGCAAAAGGAGTCAGAAGACAGAAGTCAGAAGACAGAATAATATCAAAAGCAAAATAAAAGATTGAATGATTAGGAAATTTTTATAAAGTGCTAAGGATCGAATGACATTTCTTGAATTTCCAATGTTAATGGGTCTTGTCCTGGTGGCGGTGCCGGTGGTGATACATCTGCTTAACCGTAACAAGGCGCGCCCTGTCGTTTGGGGGGCGATGCGTTTCCTTGCCGCCTCTCTTGAGACCGAACGACGCCGTCTCCTCCTGGAGGAGATGCTCCTGCTTGCGCTCCGCTGCCTCCTTGTCTCGGTGATTGTAATGGCTATGGCGCGTCCGTTCCTGCCAAGCCAGCCTTCCGTTTCATGGTTTATAACATTGCCTCTGCTCGCAGTCGCCTCAGTCTGCATCGGTGCTTCATCGGTTGTCTGGAAATCCGTTAAGAAGAGGAGGAGTCTTCTCCTTGTCGCCTTACTTTCCGCGATATTCGCAATTGCTGCGGCGGCTTCCGAACGCTGGCTGCAGAAACGTTCCTGGCTTTCTGGAACCGGGGACAGGGATATCATCATCGTCATCGACAGTTCCGATTCGATGAGACTGCTCGTTGACGGGTGTTCTAATTTCAGCCGTGCAAAAGATGAGGCTGCCCGGATCGTGAAGAACTGCTCGTCCGGTGATGCCGTCGGGCTCATCCTCGCCGGTCCGGTTCCGTATGCCCTGGTAAAGGCACCGTCTTCCGACCGCAGGGAAATCATTGACATGATAAACCACAGGGATTTTCAGCCTACCGGAGGATCTTTCGGTGCGCTTGAAGCCCTGAACGCCGCCGCCGCTATGCTAGCGGAAGGGCGGAACCCTGTCAAGAAAATAGTGGTGTTCACAGATCAGCAGGGAGTCGGGTGGGATATTCGGAGCCAGGCGAGATGGGATTATCTTGCACGTAACTTGAACAGCTCCGCAGTCCGGCCAAAGGTGCTTGTCCGCAGGTTCTCATTCCCTCAGCCTTTCAGGAATGCGGCCATAACGGACATCACGTTCCCGCGCTCCTCTCCCGGCACAGGACAGCCGGTCAAGATTGAAGTGAAGGTTGTGAACGGCGGCGACCAGCCTATCCAGCCGGCTTCCGTATCGTTGAGCGTCAACGGGGAGGCGGTCACACGCGAAACTTTCCTGAAGGAGCTTCCGCCGGGAGGTTCGGAAACAGTTGCCTTCGAACACCGCTTTAAAAAAGCCGGTCGTGCGACAGTGACATGCGAGATCTCCTGCAACGACGACCAGGCGGCCGACAATTCCCAGACCAGGCTCATAGATGTGATCGACACTCTTCCTGTCCTCCTGATCGACGGGGCACCTTCGAAACGCCCCATGGACGGAGCCGCAGAATTCATCCGCCTCGCCCTGCGTCCGGGGAACGGGAAGGCGGATGAAAATAAAAACGGGACAGTCTTCCCGATCAAGCCGGAACTTGTCGGACTCGATGCGGCAATGAAGACGGACTTTGACAAATACCGTGTGATAATCCTCGCCAGCCCTCCTCTGATTCCGCAGCAGCTTGGTGAAAAGCTTCTTGACAGGGTCAGGGCCGGAGGCGGACTCCTCATAGTCCCAGGCGACCGAACCGATCCTAAATCCCTCAATTCGTTCCGATCCGCATCTGGGGAAAAATTCATTCCTGCAGAAATAGCAGACCGCAAAAACCTGCCGGACTCGCCTGCGCATTTCGCACTCAAAAGCTTCACACATCCGGCTCTCCGCCTCTGTGCCGAGACTACGCGCTCCGATGCATCTCTCGCATTGATCCGGTCATACTGGCTCTTCAATGTAGACAAGTCGGATTCATCGGTGGATCTGTGCGGTCTCCTGGACACCGGGGATCCGTTCATGGTAGAGAGGAAGTTCGGACGCGGATTCATTGCCATGACATCATTTGCGATGGACCGCAACGACAGTACGCTGCCGTCCCTGAAAATTTTCGTGCCGGCCATGCATGAACTCGTCTATCATCTCGCCTCTGCGAGCGGTGTAGATGCCAACATAAAACCCGGAACTGAGATCATGTTTGAACTGAATGACGGACTCGCCCCGGATTCCGTCTCGTCAAAAACTGCCGCGAAGGCGGATGTGTCCGGGAAGTCGCAGGAAATTCCTGTCACGACCCCTACTGGCCGGCCGGGCAAGGCGGAACTGGTGAAAGTCGACGGACGTCGCCTTGTCAGGTGTTCAGACACCCGCTGGCCGGGACTCTACAGGATAATTGTCGCTTCAATCCAGGACCCTCCGAAAGGCGCGGACGGTCAGCCATTGTCCGAGATGCCCTTTGTTGTACTTGCCAATCCGGAGGAGAACAGTCTTGGAAGGCTCACTGACGAGGAGTTGATGACGCTGCGCGACCGCATTGATCTGTTCACCCCAAAGAACATGGAAGAGCTGATTGTTGCGACGACTGGCGGTGTGCCGGGAAGGGAGATTTGGAAACAACTGATGGCGCTGGCACTCCTGATACTCGTCGCGGAAGTCGCACTGGAACGCTGGATAGCGTCGAACCGCCGCCTTCACAAGGCGAAAGTCGTTGAATTCCATAACCGGACAAACCATTCACCTGAAAGTTTTAATTTCAAAACATGAATGAAACGACACAGCACTTCCTGCTTTCCGAGAGCGTTCCGACGCTGATCCTGTGGCTGGGGTCGGTATTGATTTTTGCCGCGTGGATACGCCTGCGTCCCTGGAATTTGAAAGGCGGGGGATGGATCGCCCTTGTTCCGCAGGTTGTCCGCACACTCGTTTGTTTCGTCGCGCTTCTTGTCGCTGCGCAGGCGCTTCAGCGGCACCTGATCTTCGCCACCACCTGGGCGATATGGTTGATACTTCTGGCTGGCGCAGTTTCCGCCGAACTTGTCCTTGTGATGTACCTGTTCGAGTGCCAGACTGTCCGTAAGCGCGAAGGGAAATTCATTCGGGTGATGCGCGCATTGCTGGTGCTTCTCGTGACCTTCGCATTGTGCCAGCCTGTAAGAAACTTTGAATTTTCACGCAAGATAGACCGTTATGTCGCAGTGGCTATAGACAACAGCGCGTCCATGGACATCGCCGACACGGGAATGGGGCTTGGTGAAAGGATAAGGATTGCAGAATATCTTTCCGTACTCAAGACGAAGCGGCCATTCATATCCGAAGAGACTGTCGCTGCCATCGCCCAGGCGCGGCAGGAGATCTCTGCGCACATGGACGGTCTTCTGGCGCTCAGCCAGGTATCTGCAGGTTCCGGAGAACAGGCTGCTGAAAAACTCAAGCCTATTCTGGAATCCTCCCGCAACATCAGGAAAAGTATCGCCGCCCAGCCGGCAAAGATGAACGGAATCCTGTCCTTAAAAGACCTGGTTCTTGCCGATCAGGTGAAGGGCAGAATCAGTGCCGTTTCCGGACGCATCAGCTCGGAAACATTGAATATACTGGACGAAAGGGTCAAACTCCTGGAAACTGCCATCCAGTCATTGGGCAAAAAAGGCGCCGAGAAAACCAATGTTGATTATAGAAAAATGCTGGAAGCCGGCAAGAGGGCGATCGATTCATTGCAGGCGGTCGAAAAGGAGACTGCAGTTTTCGGGGACGAGACCGATGAGGCGCTATACAAGTCCCTTCCTGAAGCTGAACGTACCGCTGTTGATGCGCTGACGGCTCTCAAGCGCAGAGACCTCGCTGTAAAGATTCTGACCGCTCCTCAGTCGTATGGGGATGAGAAAAAAGGCGGCAGTATTTTTCAGAAAATGTCCGACAGCTACGGAATGAAGGCGTATACATTTGCGGTCAATCCAGCTGAAATTGATCTGCAGAAGTTTGCAGCAGGCACCCTGTTTTCAGCGGATGAATCTGGACGCAGCCAGTCATCAATGGGTACTAATCTTGCCTCTGTGTTCGGAAAGGCGATGTCGGACATACCGTCAGGACAGCTTGCCGGAATCCTTCTTCTCTCCGACGGGAGGCACAACGCCTCCGACTCGCTGGAGACGGTCGCATCACGGCTTGGCCAGTCCAGGGTTCCAGTCTGCACGCTCGCCTTTGGAAATGACAAACGTCCACCAAAGGATGCCGCAGTCGTCTCGGCGGATGCGCCTGACATGCTGTTCATCAATGACAGCTTCAAGGCCGATGTCGATGTGAAGTTGGACAATCTTTCCGGGCAGAAAATATCAGTGAAGCTTCTTGACGGCGCAAATATAGTGGACAGCAGGACTGTTGACGTAAAAACAGATTCCCTGAGGGAACGCATTGTCCTTTCAGACAAGCCCAAGACAGTCGGCTATCACGCCTACAAGGTTCAGATCGCCGAGATTGAAGGAGAGGTCGAGAAGGAAAACAATGAGCTTTCAATTCCGGCCAACGTTACGGACGACCGCATAAAAGTATTATATGTGGAAGGTTATCCGCGCTGGGAATTCCGTTATCTCAAGAACCTCTTTGTCAGCCGCGACCAGTCGGTGCGCCTGCAGTACGTCATTTTGAAACCCGACAGGATCGACGATATTTCCGGAAAACCTGCTGTTGCCGCTTCGGCGTCAAGGCCGGTCGAAGAACCTGAAGCGACAATGCTCCCAGCGAACGACGAGGAATGGATGAAGTTCGATGTCATTATCCTGGGTGATGTGGATCCGGCCTTAATCGGGGCGGAGGGAATGAAGTCGATCAGGAAGTTTGTAGCGGAGAGGGGCGGTTCCCTTGTCATGATCGCAGGATCCGGAAAAATGCCGCGTGCATATTCAGGCACTCCGCTCGAGGAGATCATTCCAGTGACCTTCAAGGCCAGCGATGTACCGTTCATCAAGGCGCCGGAGGAGTGTTTCAGGATAACGTTGACCCAGGAAGGCAGGGAGCATGTGATGACCAGTCTTTCCGCAGTTCCGGATGAAAATGGGAAGGTCTGGAACGATCTTCCTTCGCTATACTGGAGGCATCCTATCGTCACTGCAAAACCTGGAGCCGCAGTGCTCGCATATGCAAAACCGTTCGAGGCGCCTGCATTCCTCAAACCTGGATCCGCCACTGAAGTCCCGGATGAGGAGACACTGAGGAAAAGACGCGAGTTCGAACTTGGAAACGCACTGATAGTCTGCCAGAACTACGCCCTTGGCAGGGTTGTGATGTTGACGTCCGACGAATCCTGGCGCCTCCGCTACAGGGAGGGTGACACCTACCATCACAAGTTCTGGGGACAGCTTTTGCGCTGGGCGACCGCCGACAAGATCATGTTCGGATCGTCCTGCATCAAGATCGCCGCCGACAAGAGCCGTTACTCACCGGACGAGAATGTCAGGGTGCGCGCCAAGATAACGAACCGTGATTTTTCACCCGTAAGCGGATTGTCCCCTTCGATACGTGTGATGAACGGCGAAAAGGAAGTAAGCAGTAAGAAACTGCGCTTCGAAACAAATTCATCGGGGATTTATTCCGGAGACATCGGCAGGCTTCCGGAGGGCGACTATAAGATTGAACTTGAATGTCCGGGTCTTCCCGCCGACATGGCTCCGGAACTTGGCGCGGCACGCGCCGGATTCGGGGTTGCCGGATCTTCTCCAACAGAACTTGTCGAGCTCACCGCTGACATGGGTACCTTGAACAGGCTTGCAACAATCACCGGCGGAATTGTCGTGGAACCGGCGATGGCGCGAACGGCGGTTGAAAAATTCGGACCTCCATCATTGACACAGACGGAACGGCGTCAGGTCTCCATATGGAACTCCTGGCCGTTCATGTTGCTGCTGATAGGTCTTGCTGTGTGTGAATGGCTATTAAGGAAAAGGGTGAATCTGCCATGAAGAATAAACAACTTGAAGCGCGGCTTGAATCCATACCGGCTCCGATCGCGAAGGCGCTCCGGCAGCTGCTAAGCCGGAAAAGGAGGGTTATCCTGGTCCGTGGAATATGCGCAGTCATTGCGGTATTTGTTGGAGTGACATTGATTGCGATGGGTTTGGACGCGGGCATCCTGATAGTGTCGCCGGTCATGCGCTGGATGATGTCAGTGATGATATACATCGGGACAGCCGCCGCGGTATACGTGTTCCTCCTGTCTCCTCTTGCGCGTACATTCACTCTTGCGGGTCTCGCACATATGATAGAGGCGCAGCATCCTGAAATGCAGGAACGCCTGAGCTCCGCAGTGGAGCTGCTGACAAGTTCCGATGACAAGGATTTGCGAGGTTCGCAGAAGCTCATTGATGCGCTTGCCGAGGCTGCAACAGCTGATGCGAAAATGATCAAGCCGAAGAACGAAATTTCAATGAGGGTCGCCCTTCCATTCTTTGCATTCGCAACCGCTTTCATACTTGTAATGGCTGCGATATTCGCAGTCTCACCCAGGA
Organism: uncultured Victivallis sp.; assembly: GCA_964540865.1. Lineage (GTDB taxonomy): Bacteria > Verrucomicrobiota > Lentisphaeria > Victivallales > GWF2-50-93 > GWF2-50-93. The sequence continues at coordinate 5,640 of CAZION010000130.1, read as the reverse complement.
AGGCGTCGTTCCTGCTGGCGCGTGCGACTGCGCCGTTCGCAAATCTTCCGAACATCATGGCCCTCGACCTAGATGTCAAGCCCGGTGATGTTTTCGTGTCGCGCGGAGAACGGCTCGAAATCAGCCTCTCGTCCCAAAGAGGAGGCATCAGGTCCGCGAAGATACAGAGGCTTTTCGATGACGGGCGCTTGACGGGCGACGAAATGAAACGGATGCAGGTGCCTGAGAAGGACAAGACTCAGGGTTTCACGTTTGCGGTGCCTTCTGTTGAAATGAATTTCAGATACCGCATACAGGCAGATGACGCAATTACGAAATATTACATGGTGACTGTTGTGACGCCTCCGGTAATAGAAAGCCTTGACTTGAAGGTTGACTATCCGGAATATTCATGCCTGCCGCAGAAGGTCGAGGTCAATTCTAGCGGGACAGTTTCCGCCCTTTCCGGCTCTGTTGCGACAGTTTCAATAAAGGTTAACAAGCCGTGTCCGTCTGCGTTCATGAAAATAGATTCTGCAACACCGGTGTCGATACAGGGAGAAGCGGAGGCTGGCCGCAACGGTGAATACAGGATCATGTTCCGTCTGCCCATGCATTCCGGCCTTGCAGGAATCTATTCCATCCAGCTCACCGACGACCATGGTCTTAAGAACACCAAATTTGAACGCGCAGTCCAGGCGCTGCCGGACATAGCGCCTCTCGTAGTGATAACGAATATTCCGCAGAAGGAAATCCATCTCATGCCTGATGACCGTTTCCCTTTTTATTTCTTCGCGAATGATGACATCGGACTGACATCGATAGAATTATTATTGGAAAAGGATTCAGTGAAGATCTCGCCTTGTTCCATAGCTCTGCCGCAGAATTCCTCAGACAGGGAGCCTCTCAGGAAATTCGAAGCGAATCCCGTGATAAATCTGATGGATTCTGATCTGCGCGGTGCAAAACGCCTGATGTTCCAAATCGCAGCTACCGACAATCTGCCGGAAAACCTCAAGGGGCCTCAGCGTGGATTATCCGAACAGTATGTGATCGTGATCGACGACAGCGCTAAACCATTCAAGGAACAGGCCCTGAAGTCGCAGGAGGAGGCATTGAAGAACCAGCTTCAGCAGGCGAAGAGGGAGCTCGAGGATTCAAAGAAGAAGGTTCCGCTTGTGAAGGAGGCGGCATCGAAGAACGAGAAGAGGCCGGAACAGCTGTCAGAGCGGACCGGAGCGCTCAGGGAGTCTTTAGACAACGGCGATGCAACGCTCAGGAGTTTGTCTGAAAAACTTTCCGCCGGATTTTTCAACGATGTTTCAAAGAAGATCAACGAGCTGCACGAAATGGAACTGTCAAAGGCGAAAGGGCTCATCGACCAGCTGACGCTTGCCGATAGTCCGTCGGAACGCATGAAGCTCCTGGATGATATTGGCGGGAAAATAGAGAAAGCAATTACCGTGATCGATGACATGCTGAAGAAGTCGGAGACGGCTTCAAAACTGATGGAGCATGCGGTTGAAATAGAGAGTCTCGCAAACAGGCAGGAGGATCTTGCGAAGCGGAAACTGGATATCGACAAGCTTCAGGCAGCAGCCGAGAATGCCGTGAAGATGGATCCGGAATTGAAAAAGAAGCTGGACGAATGGAAGAAGAGTCAGAACAATGTTGCCGACATTCTTGCGAAACTCGCAAAGGAGAAATCACCGGCGGATGTGCTGAAGAATTCCTCAAGCTTGCAGGAGGCTGGCAGGATCGCCGAAGAGACCCGCAAACTTAATGAAGATCAGAAACGTCTCGCTGAAAGCGCGCTTAAGATATCCGAAATACAGAAGTTTGACAGGAAGCTAGGTGAACTCGCAGAACAGCAGAACGCTGTTGCGGAACTTGCCGAATCAAACGTCCTAACAAAACCTGCGGCATCCCCCATGCAGAATGCAGCAGAACAGATCTCGAAGGAAAAACTTGATGATGCAGTGAAAAAACAGGATGATGCGATTGCGGAGATAGGCGAGGCGGTAGGCCAGCTTGCGAAGGAGGAGGCAAACGATCCGTGGAAGAAATCCTCCACTCCAAATGAGACTTTGAAGGAACTGTCCGAAAGGGCGGTAAAATCGGCAGCCTCTGCGAATTCCGCAGTGGAAAAAGCGAAAGTTGCTGGGAAGGCCGTACAAGGCGAGGTTGATAAGTTCGAGAAGAAAGTGAAGGATGCCGGTAAGGTTAAAGATCAGGACCGCGCAGCGGTGATGGAGGAGAAGAAGGCAATTATGAAGGAGCTTGCACAGAAGGCGAAAGAGTCTTCTGCCAGGGCGGAGCAGCTTGCAAAGGAAACACAGAAATTTGCCAAGGAGGTATCGGAGATGGCAAGCCGTATTACACCGAATACAACACCTGTTGAAGCGGAGAAGCTTGTCGATCAGGCAGGACAGAAGGCACATGATGCGGATCAGAAGGCATTGGCCGCAAACCAAGCTGCGAAATCTGCGGAATTCGCAGCAAAGATTGCTTCGGAGATGAACAGCAATGAAGCCGGAGACAAGAATTACCAGTCGGAACCTGTGCGCCAGTCTGCAGCTCTTGCAAAGAAGTCTGCGGAATCTGCGAAGAACGCAAAGGATGCTGTTGCTAAGGCGGATAAGGATCTTGAAAGCACTGCGAAAAGCATTGAGGCGCTGCAGAAAGTCCAGAAGGACGCGGAGAAGAATGCGCAGAAGGAGCTTGCAAAGGAAATAGGTGAGCATCTTACCACGGCTAAGAATGACGCGGAGATGGCGAAACAGGCGCTTAATGAGGCGCGTAATGCGGCGAATTCTTCAAAGCTGGCCACAGAACAGGCGCAGCAGAACGCAGATGCGGCTTCACAGAATCAGAACCGCCGGAGTGCCGCAACTCAGGCGCTTGAGTCGATGAGGAAGTCCCTTGAGGCGGCGCAGCAGGCGGACCTTGCGAAGAATATCCTTGCTGAAGTTGCATCAGAGGACCGTTCGGCGCGCAAGGAGATTGTCGGTGAACTCGCAAAAACGCAGAAGACGCTGAAGGCTAAAACTGCGGAGCTGATGAAGGAGAAGCGGGAAACCATGGATGAGCACATGCGTGCACAGGCCGCTGAACTTGAGAAACGCCAGGCTGCGATCGCCGAGGAGGCGAAGTCTATTTCCGCGCAGGTTGCCAGGGAGCTTCCGTCCGAAAGCAGAATTGCCGGCCAGGCTGAAGAGTCAGCGGCAAGGGCGAAGGATTCGCTCCATGATTCTGATCTGGCTTCAGCAGCGAAGAATGCGGCCGAAGCCGCAAAGGGACTGAATGCGTTGACTGACAGGCTTGAAGCCGTGGCCGCATCGCGGATCGATGAGAAGAAGGATGATTCAAACAAGAACGCCCCGGCCCATTCGCCAGTTTCAAAGCTTGCGAAACGAGCTGGTGATGTTGCACAGGCTCAGGAAATGCTTCAGAGGGAGATCGGAACTCTCGCCGAAGGCTCACCTCTAAAAAACCTGGCGGCGCAGCAGGATAATATTGAAAAGAGGGCCGAAGAACTCAAGAAGGATGCCCAGGCATTCCAGGTGAATGCGCGGGAGCTCAATCTTCCGCAAAAAAGCCAGCAGCTTGCCGCAGAAGGTGAAAACAACCTGAGGGGCGCTTTGCAGAACGCTGATAACGCAGGCAAATCCCTGGGCAAAATGGCCGAGGAGTCCAGTCAGATGAAAAAGGATCCGAGGAAAAATATTTCCGGACAACTTCAGGACGAATTGAAAAAAGCTCAGGATTCTTCCGTTAAATCGCTCGGACAGGCGTCTGCGAAGATGGCGGAGGCCCAGAAAACAATTGACGATGCAGCAAGAAACCTTCCGGTACAGGAGGCCCAGCAGGCGGACGCTGAACTGAATCTGCCGGTTGCGTCTGGTCTTGCCAGGAAGGCTGCCCTTGAACAAAATGCGATCGATGCGATACAGTCGGCCGAATCCTTGAACGTCGCCGCCGCCGAAGCCATGGCGATGGCCGCAAAGGCCGGCATCAACACTGCGCCCGGCAAAATGTCAGCAGTCCCTTCCAGCGGCAAAAACAATAAAACTCCTGAGCGCCCTACACCTCCAGGATTTGCTGAAATCTCCAGGCGCATGGGGATAAAATACGAGGACTGGCTCAGGCTTCCGGGAAATCTTCGAAGCGAGATACTGCAGGCGTCGGCAAGCGAAGGGCCCGAAGAATACAGGGAGATCATCAAACGTTATTTCGAGGAGCTCTCAAAGCAGGGAATGGAGGGAAAATGATGAAAAACCAATTCAAGTCACGGAATTACAAAGTTTTTGAATATCCAATATCCAACACTCAATTTCCAAATTCCATCGGAATTAGTTTCCGGGAAATATTAACTTGGATATCCCCCCTTGCAGGACAAGTTGGATACTTGCTCCACATCTGCGGCTATCGGCCGTTTAATCTCATGTTCTGCTGTAGCCGCGTCACTCTGTTGACGCGCCTCTGTCTTGTTCTGACATGCACCATGATGTTCACATTCGGCAATAACGTATTTGCCGTGGAAGCTGCATTCAAACAGGATCAGCAATTCCAGAAATCATTTGATGATTCGGTCGACAGGGCGCTTGCGTATCTCGCAAAATCACAGCTTCCTGACGGTTCATTCCCCGGAGGAATGGCGAAGAACACGGCAATCACGTCGCTCTGCGTGATGGCGTATCTTGCACGCGGATACAGTCCGGGACTCGCTCCGTACGGAGAGGTTATCGACAAGGGCATAGATTTTGTCTTGTCATCACAGTCTCTTGACGGCACCCTGATCGGGAGCGGTGGAGGGCAGATGTACAGTCACAACATATCAACGCTTATGCTGTCGGAAGTCTCCGGCATGCTCACTCCGGACCGACAGAAAAATGTCGACATAGCCCTTGGCAAGGCATTGAAAATCATTCTTGACGCACAGCGGATACAGAAGCAGGATGCCCATCGCGGCGGCTGGAGATATGAACGCAACAGCAACGACAGCGACCTTTCACATTCCGGCTGGGCGCTCATGGCGCTGCGGTCTGCGCGCAACAACGGCGCTCCGGTTCCAAAAGAGGCGATTGACGACGCGGTAGGATTCATCATGAAATGCCGGTCGAAGGATGGTGGATTCTCATATCAGCCAGGGGGAGGTGCTACGATAACGCAGACTGGAGTCGCCCTCCTCTGCCTGGAGTTGTGCGGTCATCACCGGGATGATGCCACGCTCAAGGCCGGCGAATACATTTCCACGAGATATGACGTGAACAAGACGAATGAGATCCCGTTTTTCTATTACGCACATTATTATTTTGCACAGGGGATGTTCCAGCTCGGCGAGGAACAGTGGGAGAAGTTCGCTCCCAAGGTATACGGAACTCTTTTAAAGCTTCAAAAAGAAGACGGCTCATGGCCGCCTATCGGACAACATGAAACCCAACCCGGTCCCTGCTATGCCACAGCGATGGCGGTGCTAGCGCTCAGCGTCACATACCACCAGCTCCCGATCTACCAGAGGTGAAAACTGCAATTATCCTTATATTCAGTTTGCAGATAGTACATTTGGCGGCCAAAGCCGCAGCTCTTTTTGGATCGCCGTTAGAATGACGGCTTTTAATATTCCGGCTAAAGCCGGTACTCCAAACGCTTTATCTTGCA
>CAZION010000129.1:0-19587 GCA_964540865.1 uncultured Victivallis sp. | reverse complement strand
CAGGCGACATAAAAAAACAAGGAGTATCAATGAAAGCAGCAGTTTTAGGAGTTGGGGGAATGGGAATGGGTTCGATGGATGATTGCAGGAAAAGCGGTCTCTTCGAGGATGTGATTGGTTACGACATCTCCCCTTCCAGTTTCGAGTGGATGAAGAAGAACAACTATTCATGCTCGGACAACTTGGATTCGGTCCTAAAGGATCCCAAGGTGGGGCTCGTGTTTGTGAACTCGTCTAACGAGGCGCACAAGCCGCTCGTGATGGCGGCGCTCAAGGCAGGAAAGGCGGTCATGTGCGAGAAACCGATAGCGACCACGCTGGAAGATTCGAGGCTCATGGTTGAAGAGGCTGAGAAACGCGGCCTCTTTTTCCAGATAGGGTTCGAACTGCGATATTCGCAGCTTTACATGAAGGTGAAGGACTGGATAGATCAGGGACTTCTCGGTGAAGTGATGAACACGCACTGCTACTACATGTGCAGCGAATTTCACTGCAAGGGGAGCTGGCGCAACAAGCTTTCTTCCGGCGGCGGAATGTTCGGGGAGAAGCTCTCACACTATGTCGATCTCCCACGCTGGTGGATAGGTTCGAAGGTGACTGAAGTCTACAGTGTCTGCGCACCAAACGTCATTCCTTACTATGAAGTCCGGGACAACTACCACACAAGCTATAAATTTGAAAACGGCGCAGTAAGCCAGCTGACATTCCATATGGCAGTCGGAGAGACGTTCGCAGGCGACCCGCTCCGGGATCACATCGAACAGCAGAAAGAGGACGGACACGCCCTGCGCTATCTCGTCGTCGGAACCAAAGGGGCAGTCTCCACCGATGTCTTCTTCAGACGGATCAAACGCTGGGAATTCGGGGACTCTCCGAAATGCATGACCAGCAAATGGGTCGAAGACATTGTCTGGGATCCGAAAGAGGATCAGGAATACTACCATAACACCCACGGCCAGAATCTCGACATAATGAAGCGCGTCCTGGCTGGCAAACCGCCAAAAACTCCGGCACGCGACGCCTATGAGACCATGAAGCTCGTGGAAGCCGCGGAGCTTTCAGCCGACAGGGGGAAACCGGTTTCCCTCGATACCCTGGGCTGAACGGAAATACACGGACTAAGCTTTGTTACTGACAGTCTCGAAATAGAATGGAGTTCCAAAATAACGGAGGGCGGGTTTTCTTACCCGCCAATGAGAAAGTGCCGCGGGTCGGAAAACCCGCGCTCCGTTGAATAGGAAATGCATTGGGACTATAATGAGACGATTAGTTAAAAGGAGATGAGAGCAATGTTGGATACGATGCGGCTGCAGGAGTTGGAAAGCGCCTTTGATGGTCAGGCCAACCTGATCCGGGATGGCGATCAACTGTGGATAGGGCAGAAGTCATTGGATTATGCTATTCTGCTGTTACGGCGGAACCAATCCGGTGATTGCCAGCGGGCTGGCGCCATCATCGAGGCGCTGCTCGCCGTGCAACTGCATACTCCCGACTGGGATCGCGGGCGCTTCCCGTTTAAGTTTCCCGAGAGCTGGCGGGATCTTAATGCGACCCTTTTCATGGCGCCCCAACTGGCCGAGATTTATACCCATTGGCTGCCGGGTTTGCCGGAGTCTCTGGCCATCCGCTTCCGCCAGGCGGTGAGCGAGTCGGTCGAAGCGGTCGAGCGGCGCTGGTCTGACGAGCTTTTTGACACGCACCGTGATTACAAGGCGTACAGTAATATCTTTGTCCTCTACATCCAGGCGCTACTGATGTTCGGTCGCTGCTTGGACAGTGAGCGGTTGCGACGCGATGGCGAATCCCAATGGCAGCGCTGGTTCAATCACATCTCCACCTATGGCATTGATGAGTTCTGTTCGCCCACCTATAACGAGGTTGTGTATGAAGGCCTTCTGGGCATTCTGGCAAACGCCACCGGGATGCGCATGCAGAGCGAAGTGAAGCTGGTGCTGGATCACGTGGCCGCCCTGCAACATGCGGTCAATCATCCTGTATTACGGCTGGCCGTGGTCGGCCTCTCCCGGGATTACCGGCGTTTCCTCAAGCCTGGTGGCGCTGCCTTCCGGTATCTGGAGCAGGCGGGCGAGACGGCCTATCAGCCCCCGGAGGCGGTCCTGAACGAGTTCCAGCATCGCGTCTATCCGTACCGGGCTTCCGGGCGGGCGACCGTGGTGCCCTTCCGTTTCCAGACGTGGCAACTGAAGGATGCGGCGATGGGGTCGATGACGGGCGGCAACTATTTCTTCCAGCAGATTCACCTGATGGTGGCTGTGGGCACGTCGCCCCTGGATCGGGCCTGTGCCTTTTTCCAGGCGGAGCGCGACAACCCGGTCAACGGGTATGTTGCCCAGCGTGATGGCCGGGCCCTTTGTCTTTTTGCCCGCACCGCCACCAGTTATTGGCTGACTCAACACCGCAAGCCGGTGGGGGAATTGCCGCTGGAGGGAACGAAGCCGCCCTGTCTGGGCCTGAGCGGGGCATGGGCCGTACGCCGCCATGAGCCGGGATGTGTGACCGTGTCCGCCCACGGCTACACTCTTCATCTGCAGACCTTCACTTTGAATGGCAACCGTCTGGAACCCGCGCTTCTGACACCCGAAAAACTGGAGATAGAGGGAGAGAAGATCACTGGCTGGCGCGCAGCACCTGATGTGATCTGGTTCGTCTGCATGGCGGAACTCACCCTTAACGGCACGAAAACTGAGGATGTAATCCTGAATGGCAACATAGGCGACAAAATGGTGACATTGAGCGAGTCAGGAGGTTTGACCCTTAGGCTTGCCCGCCAACCTTCCGGCGAACTGGTCGAACTGTACGACGAGGACTGGCGGACCCTGCCCCTTTTCGAATCGCCCGTCCATCAGCTCTGGCCCGGCGATCTTGCCACGGGCGCAACCACCACGGAAAGCAGGAATTCAGGAGCCAGCAGTCAGAATAAGTCTTAAGGTTTCAAAAAAGGGGTTATTTGCAGGAATTTAATTTTGCAGAATTCCTGCAAATATATGTTCATCGCATCTTGACATTAACGTTAATGTACCTATAATTAAATGCAGATAAAAGGCAAGGGTGGCTAACCCTGAGGATATTTATATTGCCGGATTATCGGATCTGAGTTCAAGAAAAACTATAGATGCTGGATTTTTAACAGGTTGGTGACTAATGAAAATGAAATTCTCGGTTTTCGCTTTACTTTTCACCCTGATCGTGATTTTGACAGTGACTGCCCGTGGGGAGCCGCTGGATGACGCAAGGAAACTGCTTGCGGACAAGGAGTATTCCGAAGTGGACAAGGTGCTGGAGCGCGAACTGGCCGACAGCAAGCCACGTCCGGAAGTCCTGAAAGTCTCCTATGCCGCCGCGATGGCCGCCGGGCAGTTCGTCACCGCCGAACGGCGCGTGTCGGCCCTCTTGAAGCTGACACAGAACAATGATCCGGATCTGCTCTACCATGCCGCCGTCACCTCGGACCGGATCGGGGATCAGCAGGCGGCGACAGCCCGCTATTCGATGTATGCCCAGAAGTGCAGCGAGAAAAGCGACAAGCTTGAACGCGCGCTGTCCTATATGCTGGCGCACGGCGCATTTCCCGAGGAGTACAAAAAATACGTGAAGCTTTTCGGCGCAACTGAGAAGGCATGGTCCTTCGGTGCGGCGCTGCTGGACCGCCTCTGCGCAACACCTGATCCCGAGAACACCCTCAAGATCGCCTCTTTCATGCAGCAGCAGTATCCGGATGCAAAATATGTTAACTATCTGCATTCGCGCCTGCGCGCGGCATCCGACAACTTCGAACTTGGACGCGACCCGGGTGACCGCTTCATGAAGCCCATGATGGTCATGGCGGAAGCCGCACCGTCCGACTACGCCCACATCAACGGGATATTCCAGCAGGCATATGCCAGCATGACACCGCAGGACCGCTTCAACGTGGCCGCAAAGATACAGACCGCCGCCAAGAAGCCCCTCTCTTCGCTGAACAGCTGGATGGCGGAGCAGCTTTTCAGCATGCGTGACATCAAGTATGAAGAGGTACGCCTGGCGGCAGGCAGAAGTTTCCTGGCGCTTGAACCGATGTTCCGCGACAGCCCGGATCGCGGCGATTATTTATTTTTCATGCGTATGTTTGCTGAATGCCCGGCAGTTTTCGCACCCGTAAAGGACAAGGCCGGCTCCGGTCTTGTCAGCCCTGCGGAAGCGCTGAAGAAGTTCGATACGTTGAGCCAGAAGTACGCGGACTCCCCTCTGGTCTTGAGTAACATCCTGCAATACATACAGAATAGCTACATGTCCAATGACAAGAATGCGCTGGTCGGATTCCTGAAAAAGAACATTGCGGTCCTGAACCCCGCCCAGATCAATGACTACATGTCCCTTTCCGGCGAGACAAACGCCTGCGCCGTACTGGCCGAATGCGCAAAGGGCAGGAATTTCAAGGATACCCTCGATGCCCGCGTGGGCATGATGCCCTGGATGAACAAGTCAAAGGAGCCTGAGGCCGCCCAGCAGCTGCTGTCCGCCGCCAAGGACTACATGGCGGCCTACGCCGGCTCATTCAACTGGAAGCACATCCGCACCAGTTTCATCAACAGCCCCCTCCTGACCTTTGACCAGAAGATCGCCCTGCTCAAGGAGCAGGTGGCGCAGGCGGGCTACAGCCAGCTCCGTTCCGATCTTCTGAAGGACATGGCGAATGACAAGGAGAACTGGGCGAGCAAGCCGGCCTTTGTCGAACTCATCAATGCTCACAACGCAAAGGCGCCGGGCACTGATGTTGTGATGAGGAACCACATTGCAATGTTCAAGGCGGCCAACGCCAAGGAGGCGCATGAGGCCGCGAAGAAGTTCCTGGAGGAATACAAGGGCCAGGTTCCAGGCGGATGGGAGAAGGCGGCCAGCGTTGAAGGGCTTGGAGCTGTCAGCATCTTCGACAAAGAGCGCGAGCTCTCATGGAACAACGCCGGCGACATCAGTGCCCTGGCGGAATTGTGGGTGCCTCGTCTCGGACTCGGCTCATCATGGGAGGGGCTGTCCCGCCGTCTTACCGAGCTCGGAAAGCAAAATATCCTGACGAAGATTGCACCATCCTATGTGGCATTGACCAAGGACGATCCTGGTTCACCGGCGGTCTGGAATATGCTGACTCAGGGTGTTGCTGCCAAGGGTGATTTCACCAACCCGCTTGAGCAGTCCTACGCCAAGATGGGTCCCGACTGCGCGGCCCAGCACATCCAGCGCAACTGGGATTCATGGCAGGGAAAGCCCCAGTATTTCATTGAACAGGCGGAAAAGGCGGTTCTCGGCAATGCAGGTAAATTCAGCGGCAATTACTACCGGATTACGGAAACTCTGATGAACATTTCCAGTGCCCAGAACAAAGTGCCTCCGGCTCTCAGCGAAGCGCTGTTGAACTCCATCATCGCCGAGGGGAAGAAGAACAACTCGTATGATACTTACCGTGAATCCCTGTGCATATTGCAGCAGGCCCGCTCAGGCAACGACACCGGCCCTATGCTTGCAAAATATCTGCCTGAGATACAGAAACGGACCCCGCCCCAGCAGGTTGAAGCGATTTACTCGCTCATCCGTAACAACCTGCTGCCTGAAGAGGCTGTGAACACGGAACTGAAACCCGGGATGCGCTACCACAGCATCCTGAAATTGCTCAAGCCGGCAATGGAAAAGACCTCCCCGTCCTCACTTGCCCGCATGTCAGTGCCGCAAAACCTCTCCATAGGAGTCGATAACCTCTGCCGCAACTGGACCAATGCCAGCATCGAGGCTGAAGCCGAATCACTGGCCGCCCAGATCGCGATCGCTCTTGGCGACGGGGCGTTGACCGAGGGTGACCCTGCAAACATGCATGGACTGCTCAATTACCTCTGCATAAAGTCGATCGGTGCGGAGAAATGGGATACCGCCAGCGAGATGCTGACGACCTACGCCATCCTGCTCGGCCGCTGCGGCAACTGGGACGACAACCTGAACCGTATCAAGCCTGTCCTGAAACTGCTGGATCTGAAGGGGGCCAGGGAGATGGCCTACCTTTTCATCTCCACGATCGAACGCCGCGCCAATCCTCCGGACAAATACAAGAACCAGCTCGCTGTCATCAAGGCAAAGGCCGGAAGCGAGATCAAGGGAATGATCCCCGTCGACAAGGCTGATCCAATGTACAATTTATATCTGGCCTCCCAGTCTCTCGGCGCAGGCGGCGAGGAGCGCGCATGGGAACTGACATCACAGAAACTTCCGCTGCTCAAGAAGGAGTGGGCGCAGCTGGATCCCAGCTACGTGGCCTGGGTCGTGGAGCAGATGCGAAAGCAGAAGATGTACGGGCCTGCGCTCGAATTCGCAATGACCATCCTCCTGCGCGAAAAGGAACTGGATCCCGAAATAGCGGCGCGCATCTCCATTGCAAAAGGCGACACCTACCGCGACATGAACAATTTCCAGGCGGCCAGGATCGAATACGACGGGCTCCGCAACAACCCGGCATACAACCGCACGGTCACCGGCTCCAAGGGAGTCTGGCGCTTCATTGATCTGCTCATTATGACAAAGGACTACACCACCGCCACCAGCCTTCTGGAACGGCTGGTAGACTCGGACAAGATTGAAACCCAGGCCGAGGCATACTACTATTTAGCCAAGATGGCCTATCAGGAACAGCAGTACAAGGAATCCAAGGATTTCATCAGGAAAGTCAAGGATCGCGTACTCAACCATGTGGAAGCCGCCTTTCTCGAAGGCGAGCTGAACCTGGTATTGCCGGGAGGGCTGCAGAACCAGGAAGTCATGGTCGGAAATCCGCGTCTGGCGCTGACAGTCATACCGGGCAGCGTGCTGACCTTGAAGCTGCAGGACCAGAACCTGTCGGTGGCCCGCGGCGGAACCGCCATACCGGTGGTCATTACAACAAGCGCCGGAAAGGACGAGGAGCACATCAAGCTGCTGCCCAGTTCGACCAGCAAGAATCTTTTTGTCGGCCAGATCGGCACGGCCCTCGGCAATGTCCAGAAGAACGACATGCTCCTGCAGCTGCGCGGAAACGATGTGGTCAGCTATGAAATTGAAAAGGAATTCCAGAAGGCCAACGACCTGACCTATCCGGTCAAGATGCTGGAGGTGCGCTATGACGCCCGCCTGATCGCCAGTTCGGGCGAGATCCTCACAGAGGAGGAGGAAGGGAAGCGCAACATGGAAAAGCAGATAAGGCTGATACAGCAGGGGGAGGATAACACCCTGAGCTATGAAGCCCGCCGCGACAACCGGACCATCCGCCCCGGAAGTCCGGTTTTCGTACAGGTCACCGACTTTACACGCGACATAAGCGACGCAGCAGACGGGATTGTTGTCGATCTCAGGACTGGTTCCGGCGACGTCCTGGAAGGTTTCAAGCTGATTGAGACCGGGCCGCACACGGGAATCTTCCGTGGCGCCGCACCGACCGGCATACCGCTGCCCAGGGTCACCACCTCCGACGGGACGGAAGGGAAGAATCCCTCCAGCCTCATCAACGTTTCCCTCACGGATAAGTGGACCAGCCTTGGTGACGGGAAGAAGCCGAAGTGGATTGAAGTGGACACGATGACTTCCCATCTTGTAAAGACCTGTTCCATTGAAGTGCCGGATCCGGCGGCCCTCAAGCAGATGAAATTCATGGGCATGCTGGCGGAGAACTTCGAGGAGCTTGCCGCCTTCCCGCCAAAGGACTCAACCAGCATCAGGGGCGGTCTGATAGCCGATTTCGCCCCCGATCAGAAGGGGGAGACTCCGGAACTCGTGCGCCGCCATATCAACCTCGCAGGAGGACTGCCCCAGTACTATGAGAAGGTGAGCCTGACCCGCGATGATTCACCCATGAAGGGAAAGGACGCCTGGCAGACCTCCCGCCTGCGCGGCACATTCTGGCTTCCGGAAAAACGGGCGATGGAGCTGAAATTCCTCCAGGAACCATGCCCCAATGACGCCTGGCAGCATTCGTATATTTTCATAGACGGACAGCAGGTGCTAGGGGGAAAGATCAACGCCAGCACCGTCGAAGCAATCAGGAGGATCGACCTGTCCAAAGGTGCACACCGCCTGGAAATCCTCGACCGCTGCCACTGGTCGAAAGGAAAGGTCTCCGTAGGCTACCGCAAGGATGACGGGACATTCGAGCCACTGCCCGCCTCATGGTTTTCCACCAAGGATAATCCGCAGCTGGCGGAATATCTCAAGCCTAAAGGAACAATCAGGATAAACGACAAGACCGTCACGGCGACATTGAGCGAACCGGTCCGCCTGCGCAAGCTGCAATGGATATTCGACGAATTCACCGGGAACGGGATAGCGGTGAACAAGGTGACACTGGTTAACGCCGAGGGCCTGATCATCCTGCCCACAAAGGATGATTTCTCATCAGGCCTCAGCAACAGCACACTGGAAATCGCACCCGGCGATCAGGTGACCGTATCATACCGCAACGACAAGAGGCTGCGCGAGGACACACCTGTGCTCGAATCCATGCTCAACTCATCATTCTACAACGGCAACGTCATCATCGCCAACGAAAACATCTCCACAAAGCCGGGCGCCAACGAACGCGTGTACGACTATTCACCGGCGAAACGCTGCCGCTCCGGCGACCAGCTCATGATCATCGTCACGGACTACGACTGCGATATTTCCAATGAACGCGACACGGTAACGGCAAAGATCACGACAAGCAGTGGCGAGAATCTGGAACTGAAGGCGCTGGAGTCAGGCCCCACGAACCCGTCGGATCCGAAATCCAACCACTCAGGCGTCTTCATGGCCGTACTGAAGATCGGCGATGCCACGCTCAAGAATCAGATCAAGATCAACCCCGGCGATATATTGACAGTAACCTATCTCGATGCCGAAAACACCAACCCGGGAGTGCCGATCGAACGAACCTACAATGTCAACGAGGCGGGCACGGGCAAGCCTGAATTCGCAATATACAAGACCACCCCCATGCAGGTTCCCGACACCAGTGAGGAAGCCAAGGCCAAATTGCGCCGCATGCGGACAAAGGACGCTGAAAAGACCGTCATGTATAAAAACATAACACTGGCCGTCCATCCGGAATACGAAAACAAGGATAAGAACACCAAGGCCGATGCCGCCAAACCAGTGAAAGCTGAAACATCGGTGGCTGTAAACGCCCCCCTGCTCTTCGAAGTGAACTTTCCGAAGATGGCCCTCAATGCGGACAGTATACTGAAAGTCGAAGCCGTCTCGGACACCGAGGCGAAAGCGGCCAAGGCTGAAAACCGCAAACCCGTCGGTCTGACCGTGCCCATGCAGATCAAGGACATCCAGTCACTGTCCAACGCCAAAGGCTATCCGATACAGCTCCATAGCCATGTCAACCGCACAAGTCAGGAAATGCTCCGGGACGGAACTTTCGCCGGAGTGATCCGCCTCCAGATCGGAAGTCCGGGCGATCCGATCAATGATCTAGTCCTCCAGGGGGAAAGGGCTTTTGTCTCGCAGGAGAAGCTGCAGAAGGACAAGGACGGATTCACCGGTCGCGTCCCGACATTACTCGTCTCCGGCTCGGATACGGTGACGCTGCAGGTCAAGGACGGAGCGGAACAGGTTCTTTCCGATATCCGTGTCCGCATGCTCTCGGACGGCCGTCTCGAAATCCTGGATCCCTCTTTCCAGTTCCAGAAGAGCGCCATCCATCTCGGCGAGAAATTCTTTGTGATGGTGACGGATCCGGACCATGACATTTCAAACGAACAGGACAAGATATCCGTCGACGTATCGGCAAGTTCCGGCGACACTGTGAAGATGGAACTTGTGGAGACGCTGGCCCATTCCGGAGTCTTCACAGGCTCCATCAAACCTGAGTTCGCAGGTGAGAAAGTGAACGGCAAGGCACCGGTGCTAAACAAGGCCGACGAGATCCTGAGCGTCGATTTCGGGGACGAGTTGACGTTCACCTACAATGACAGCATGACACTTTCCGGACAGCCTGCGAAGGTGGCGGTAAAGGGTTCGGTATACCCCGGCTCCGATGCGGAAATGGCAAACTTCTCAAAGCTTTTCAAGGATCCGGAAATGGCGGTTAAAACCAACTTCCTGATGGCGGAAGCCCTCTTTGAGATGGGAAAGGAACACCGGAAGCTCAAGCAGCTGGACATCAGCAAGAATGAGATAGACCGCGGCAAGAGGATACTTGAGGAGGCGATGAGGGACTACCCGAACACTACGCTTGTCGCACAGGGCGAATTCCTCCTGGCAAACCTGGCGCAGGAGCTGGAGAGCTATCAGGAGGCCATAGGCCGCTATGCGCATGTGATCAACACCTGGCCGGAGTCGGAATACGCCGCGCGTTCGCAGTTCAAGAAGGCCATCTGCCTGGAGAAGATGGAGCAGTACGAACAGGCCTGCGAGGAGTATGTAAAGCTAACATATGTCTATCCGGACAACATCCTCGTGGCCGACGCCACCGTCCGCATGGGCAACTACTACTACAAGAAGGAGGCGTACAAGGTGTCGGGGCAGATCTTCCAGAAGTTCCAGCAGCGCAATCCGACGCATCAGCTGGCGCCGAAGGCGCTCTTCCTTGCAGCGCAGAGCTACTACAAGATGAAGGATTACAGGGAGGCGATCAAGCTGTTCAGCACAATTGTAAGCGATTACACCGAGCAGAAGGATGTACGCGAGGAGGCCATGTACTGGCTCGGGGACTCACACTTCAACAACAAGGACATGGCGAAGGCATACCAGACCTTCAAGAAGCTGACCTGGGATTATCCGGAGGGACGCTGGGCTAAGATTGCGCGCGGCCGTCTGACCGAGGAGGCGTTCTCAAGGATTGAGGAGGAAAAATGATGGCCGTAAATTTCAAATTAAAAAAAATGGGGACCTCAGCATTATGACAGATCATATAAGCCGTATTTTCGTTTTCCGTTTCGCCGCCGGCGCATTGCTGGCATACCTGCTCCTGGCGCCAGTTCCCGCCGGTGCCGTCGATCCAGCCCGCCCGAAGTCTCCGCCCTCAGGCACTTCAGCCCGCCCCCCTTCCAAACCATCCGCCACGGCCACAACCCCCAAGCCAAAAAGCCGATATGCAAACCCATCTAAGAACGACTGGAGCTGGGAGCTGCCGCCGGAGCGCTACCAGGAGATGAGCATGTTCGAGCGCGGACAATACGACAAGGCTGTCGATCTGATGAAGAAGGGCGCATTCAGGGCGGCCTCCACGGAGTTCGAGAAGTTCCAGACGCAGTTCTCCGAATCGAAATTCATTCCGCACGTCCTGTTCATGCGCGCCTACAGCATGCACCAGAACAAGACGCGCGGCGAAGCCATCAAGCTGTACAATGAAGTGATGGACTATTTCGGGCAGAGCGTGGACGATGCCGCACCCGCCCTCTATTTCATGGGGGTGGCGCACATTGAAAACGGGGACATCAAGGAGGGGCTCAAGTGCATGCAGGAGATGATCGACGACGAGGATTATTCCGGACATCCCCTGGCCGCCGGCGCCCTCTGCGCCGTCGCCGACAACTGCTGGCGCAACAAGGAACGCGAAAAGGCGGTGAAATACTGGCGGCTGGCCTTTGATTTCTGGAAGTGCAACCAGACTGATGCCACACGCGCCTGCAACAGCGCCACCGCCTACTACATAAAGACCAGGAACTACCAGGGATATGAGGAATGGCTGGTGAATTCCAAAAATGCCGACGATCTCAAGCACCGCATCTGGGTGGGGCAGAACGCCTGGAACGTGGCCTGGAACGGTTTTTTGAACGACTTCGGCGGCGAATACACCGCATACAACCAGAAGGACAAGGCTGAAGCCATGAAGGCCTTCTGGACCTGGTTCAAGACACAGCGCCAGTGGTATGAGAAAAACAAGGACCCATGGCTCTTTTATGACCGCTCCATCAATTTCCTGACCCAGCGCTGGGGGGAGAAGGAGGAGTGCAATAAATTCATAGAGGAGGCTCTGGCATACATAAAAACCCTGAATGACAAGGCCGATGCCGACAAGAAGCTCTCATGGATATGCGACAGGCTTTGCAACGCGGGGGCGTCCGACCGCGCAATCTACATTGCAGACCAGATATCCGATCGCCCCGCAGCCGAGTACAAGAAATACGAAATATATGCCGGCCTGAAGGACTGGGAAAAAGCGCTTGCCCGCCTGAAGGACATTGAAACCATGCCCGGCGACAAGTGGAAAATACAGGCCATGAACGAACGCGCCCGCCTCTACAAGGACGTGCTTGGCAGATATGAAGAGGCCGTAAAACTTTATCAGACCATCAACAAGCCGCCGGACACCCTCTGGGCCATCCAGGACTGCTATAAGCGCTGGGGCAAGCTCAATGAAGCACTGCAGCAGCTTACGGAAATAGAGAATTCGTTCCCCGACCAGGCCTCCCAGGCGGCCTGGCACAAGGCCGCATACCTCGAGGAGGCCGGAGACAAGGAGAAGGCAATCGCCCAGGGACGCCGCATCATGAAGGTGTATCCGAAGACCGATGCATCCTCCAAGGCCCATCAGCTGCTCGAAAGGCTTGGCGTCAAAACCGGAGGCGGCGTCGCCGACGGGGCCGCCGGGGATGTGAATTGAACGCGGTGAAATCACAGGCGTGTTTGTCAATATGGGAATCAATGATATGAATAAAAATGAAATACCGAAAGCGAAGGCGACAATGAGAAATGTTCTTTCATGTTCCGCGGGACGCAGGCTGCTGTCCGCATCATGCCTTTTTATCCTGTCAATGCTGCTGCCGTACGACGCCCAGGCCGTGCGCGCCAAAAAAGGCGAGGCCGGCGGAGAGATGAAGGAAGAGGCGAAGATTGACTTCCAGGCGAATGACATGCTGAAGAAAGGCGTTGAACTGCTGGAGCAGAAACAGGACGAGCGCGCCCTCAAGCTGATATCCTCCGTGCCGCGCATGTTCCCGGGTTCGAAAGTCCGTTTCCAGGCCTATCTGGTCCTCGGGAAATACTATGTGGAGAAGCGCAACTTCGATCTCGCGGCAAAGCAGTTCATCCCGCTGGCCGAGTCCGACGATCCGGAACTGCAGGCGGAAGGACTCTACCAGACAGGAATCT
This sequence comes from uncultured Victivallis sp., assembly GCA_964540865.1. GTDB lineage: Bacteria > Verrucomicrobiota > Lentisphaeria > Victivallales > GWF2-50-93 > GWF2-50-93. Next base: position 6,495 of record CAZION010000129.1, on the reverse strand, counting down.
GCCATTACTTTTCAAACAACTACGACAAGGCGTTCATGGCGCTGCGCAAGGTGACGAACGACTATGCCGGCAGCATTTTCGCGAACGAGGCCTACTACTACATAGGACAGTGCCACTTCAAGCAGGGCCGCTGGGCGAAGGCGATCGAAGCGCTGGAAATGGTCGGCACAAGCGTATCGGCTGTCGCCGTGAAGGGGCCGGTCCGCACTGAGTCGGGCCAGCGCCTCTATGTCAAAATCTATGACCAGGACCTGGTCGTGCTCGCGGAACTCCAGAAGAAACTGGAGGTCGAGATCGTGACAAAGAACGGAGACAGGGAAAAAGTCAGGCTTGAACCTCTCGGCAAGAGCGGCGAATTCTACATCGGTTCCATCCCCACGCAGGGCGCCGAACCAAAACCTGCCGACGGCATCCTGGAGATCATGGGCGGGGACAGCGCGACAGTGACCTACAACGATGAAAACACGGAATCGGGCAAGAGGAACCGGAAGGAAGTCGGAAACGTGGAGTTCGTATCCACCGCATCCATAGGCTTCACCGACGGAGCCTACCGCGAATATACCAAGGGTGTCTTTGCCGATCAGGAATGCTTCATCCGCGTGAAGGACCTGGACAAGGACATCTCCGCCCAGAGGGATACGCTGAAGGTCCAGATCGCCACCGAGTACAAGGAGGAGAAGACGAAGGACGAGACGAAGCAGGGCGTGGAACTTGGTGATGAAAAGGACAAATGGCTGAGAAGGACGACTGTCGAACTGACGCTCAAGGAAACGGAACCTCATTCCGGCATTTTCGTGGGATCCCTCCTCCCCTCCATGCAGCAGACCGGGACTGAGAAAAAGCCCGTGGCAAAAAAATCACCTGTGCCCAAGGAGAAAACCGCAACCCCTGACGTAAAGGCGGAACCGGGAAAGATTCCGGCGGCGAAGGGGAATACCGTTCCGGATGCAAAGACTGAGCCAGGTCAGAACGCCGCAGTCGCGGCCGAACCGGAAGACAGGCAGGAACCAGGGAATATACAGGTGCTGAACGGAGATGAGCTTGTCCTGTCATACACCGATGAAAAAAACATGCTCAGCGCGGACCCGACCGAAATCAACTACCGCGCCAAACTGTTCATCGGGCAGATCCAGGACGTGAAAATAGAAAACCGCATTGTCGATTCGCTTGACCTGAAGGCCCGCAAGAACCTGATCGAGGCGAAAATATTCCTGAAGCTGGGACAGATCTTCAAGAATGTCGGACTGAACAGGAACGCCTCCGAGAAGGCTGAAGAAGGATTGTCACGCATCGACGATGTCCTGTCGACCAGCATGAAAGCCAGCATCGACCGCTCCCTGGTGGAAGAGGCATTCAGCGTGAAGTGGGAACTTCTGCTGGTGCAGGACAAGCTGCCGAAGGCCATCGAAGTCTGTCAGACGCTCACCCGCCTATTTCCGGATTCGACGCTTGTAGACCGTGCACTTCTGCGGATCGGGCAGGCGAAAGTGGAGGCCAACCAGCCCGATGAGGCCATAGGCATTTTCAGCTCAATCATCAACCTGCCGAAATCGGATCTGAAGGCGGAATCCCAGTACTCGATCGGCACAGTGATGGAGAAGACGGCCCTGGCCAGGGCCAAACCCGGCGAACAGGCGGACCTGGGACAGGCCATGCTCGCCTACAAGAAATGCGCGGACACGTACCCCGAATCCCCTTTCGCCGGAGAATCCCTGGATAAAATCGCAAATTACTACATCACCATAAAGGATTATCAGCGCGCGGTAGACCTCATGGAACAGGTCTTCCAGGACTATCCAGACGCCAGCTTCCTCGACAAGATGCTGTTCAAATGGGTGATCGCCACATACCGCATGGGCAACTATCCGGTCGCGAAGCAGAAGGCCGAACAGCTTCTGTCGGAATATCCGAACTCGCCGCTGGCTGAAAAGGCGAAGCAGTTCCTGGAGACCATACAGAAGAAGATGTGAGGCGTAAAAGGACGGATGAATGATTGGATGACCCACCGTCGCTGGGAAACCATGGCGGGCAACTCGATTATAAAGACTGAACATCCAATATCCAACACGGAATATCCAACGGATAAAGGGATGAAAAGACGAACTCATTCAAAGGTCGGAGAAAATTAATTCTGTCATGAAGGAGACCGATGAGCCAGGCTCAATATCATTCAAAAGCATAGACACGGCCAAAAACTGGAAATGCGATACTTCCCTTGGATATTGGACATTCCGTGTTGGATATTGGAGATTCATTTTTTTATATTTTGTGTGTCTACCCACTCAAAATGAAATCAAACCTGAAACTAAAACAATAATAAGTGCGGAGGAGGTTGTATCATGTTGGAATATATTCTTGATGCGTCGTTTATCATGTATCCGTTGACGTTGTGCTCGGTGCTGGCCCTGGCGGTGATCCTTGATCGCTGGCGCGTGTTCAAGCTGGCGGAAAACAATTCCGGAGAGCTGCGTGAAACGGTTTTCTCCCTGCTGGAGGAAGATCGGATGGATGAAGCATTGGAGGTCTGCAAGGCCAGCCACGGCCCGACTGCGGCCGTCCTGCTCCTGGGACTGCAGCGCTTCCGCCAGCTGCTACTCATGGGCCGCAGCACAACAGTAATAGAGGCGAACGTGACCAGGGCGATGGATGACTTCACCCCCCATGTGGTCGCCCCGCTGGAGAAGCGCGTCGGCACACTGAGCGTGATTGCGACAGTCGCACCGCTGCTGGGCATGACCGGCACCGTCACCGGAATGATAAACTCCTTCACAGGAATGTCGGGAATGGGCGGGCTTGAAGGCAACCTGGTGGCCGCCGGCGTCGCCGAGGCCCTGGTCTGTACGGCTTCAGGACTTATCATCGCCATCCCCTCGGCAATAGCCTATCACTACTTCTCGAAGCGCCTGGATCACCACGCCCTCGAAATTTCGCGCACCGGCACACAGCTGATCGACTTCATCGCCCTCGGCTCCACCCACATAAATCAGAACGGAGAGGCGGACGTAGAGGAAAGCGCCGGAGAAAACACCGCCCAATGAAGTTCCAGAAGAAACCATTCCATGAACCTGAAATCAATCTGGCCTCGCTGGTTGATATTGCATTCCTCCTGCTCATATTCTTCATCCTGACGACGACATTCACAAAAACCGCAGGAAACAAGCTCAGCATCCCGTCCGGCAGCACGGACTCATCAAAGAAACAGGAGAAGCAGATAACGGTCAGCCTGAAACCCGGAGAAATACATTTCGGGGAGAATTCACAGATTGTAAGCCTGGACGCCTTCCGCCAGGCGCTCGCCAAAGAGAATTTCCTGGGGAAGGATCCGAGCCAGCGTATTGTCATTCTAGACTCCGACAAGTCCGTCTCATATGACGAATATTTCCAGGTGGTGATGGCCATCGCCAAGGCGAATGGCGTGGTCGCCCTCATGGACCAGGACGTGGAAACCGGCAAAACAGGGGGAGACCAGCAATGAACTACTCCCGCAACCCTGAACCGCATTTCGACATCCCCTACATCAACATCGGCGATATCGCATTCCTGCTGATCATTTTCTTCATCCTGACATCCACCTTCATGCGGGAGTCGTACATCAAGGTGAAGCCTCCAGCGTCCCAGGACGTGAAACGGGTGAAGGATGCCGAGGTCTCGGTTTCAATGGACGAGAAGGCTCAGATATGGCTGCAGGGCACGCCGTGCCAGCTGACTTCCCTGGAGAGCGGGATCACTGCGCTGCTGCAGGACAAAAAAGAAAAACTGGTCGCGCTCAAGATAGACAGGGGTTTGCAGCAGAGCCAGTTCGGGCCTGTGATGATGGCGATAAGCAATGCCGGGGCAGAAGTCATGCTGGTCGGCGGCGAAGGCGGCAAGTGATGCATTCAATAAATAAACTGATATTCAAATAACATTCAAAAGGAGGACTTATGACAAGACAGCCGAAAGATATGTCGGATAAAAATGTCCCTGACGCTTCTGGGGTGCCAGGAAGGAGAAGCCGCTCGGAAAACGGATATGTTGATCCGGAATCGCTGATTGCGGACTTGTCGAAACCGCAGATGTTCCGCATGATTACATATGCGCTTGCAATCCATATCGCAATCATACTGGTGACGTCCATAGGATTCATCTCCATGTGCGTGAAATACCACAGCATGCGTCCGCGGCAGGTGGTCAAGACCCTGGAAAAGGAAGCGGTCGAGAAAAAAATGAAGGAAGATGCGGCGAAGGCCTCGGTGGATGCCATGAAGGCAGCCAAGGCTGCCGACGAAGATGCCAGGAAGAACGCAAAGGCCAGCCCTCCGGCAAATGCCGCAGCCGCAGGCGCCGCCGAGGCATCATCCGAAAAGCCGGCCGAAAAGAAGAAATCAAAAATAGAGCAGGAAATTGAAAAAACATCCTCAGAACGCCCGACAAAGCCAACTGTCGGCCTGGACATAACACCTGATCTGGAATGAACATTACCCCAGTACATAATGAAGGATTCATGGACAAAATCAGCCGCTTCATCCATTGGACGGCGGAAGGACTGCACCTGTGCTCGTCGTGGCTGATCCTGTCCGCCGCAAGGCTGGCATACCGCATCCTGCATCCCATCCCATGGTCGATCCGATTCAGCGTCTCCGCCACATTCTGGGCATGCCTGCTGCTCTTCTATTTTGAAAAAGGGTTCAACGAACTGCTGGATGCGGCCGGGTTCACCCCGCAGCATATGACTCTGCTGGGAAAAACCAGGATATTGGATTTATACGGGCCGTTTGTGGATGCCGCACTGCCACTGGGCCTCCTGCTTTCACTTGCGGCCACCATTGCGTTCATACGAAAACCATTCTCGCTCATCATACTACGGATCTCTTCAGCCCTCGCCTTCTTCTACACTCTCGGGATTTTCTACTTCTTCTGCCGCATCCCCTCCGTGCTCTATGCGACCAACGACAAATCATTCGAAAAAGGATTCCGCAACGAACTGTGGATCGACGGGTTCATGCTATGCCTGCTGCCAATCATGCTAGTCACCGTGTTCCTGCTGGCTACCTGGTTGAAATCCTCGCGCCAGTTCTACTATGGAACCCCGGCGGGGCATGATCTGCTCGGGGACCGCGTCTTGTCAAACATAAGGACACATGGCGGGGATCCGGTATTGCGGACCTCACTGTACTGGTCGGCGTTCATCCATGTCTTCTTCATCTTCATCCTTCCCATGCTCATAATGGGAGGCTGGCGGATGATGACCCCGTATGGCGTACCAAAGGGAAGCGGCGTACAGAATCCCGGCGACCCGATCGTAAAGATGATCCGCATAAAGAAACCGAAGAAACAGCCCAAACAGCTCTTCCACCTGAATCCGAATTCCCCCATCCTCTTCTACCGTCCGGACATCGCCGAGAGCAAGGTCATGAAGGACGTGGAAGAGGCGACCGAGGACATATATGAGGCGACTGGCGCCGAAAAAAGTGGAAAAGGTAAACTTGGCAAAGGCGGCGGCACAAAGGGTGGATGGCCGAACGGCATGGAAAATGCAAAAATCCGATTCATCCGTCTCAAATACGAGGGCGGAGACTGGGATGAATGCATGGGCACCGGCGCCGACTACAATTTCCTGATCCAGTTCAACAAGCTCACCAGCTTCAAAATCGCTGAAAAAACTGAGGCTGTCGAGATTGCCGACCTGCGGCGCTTCCCGCGCAAGTCCGCCCCGCCCTTCGTCTTCCTCACAGGCAGCGGAAAAATAAATGCGGGACAGAAAGATATCAAGACACTGAGATGGTACTGCCTCGAGGAAGGCGGCATGATCTTCGCCGACAACGGCGGCGGCGACTTCGACTACAATTTCCGCAGCCTGATGCAGCGCACATTCCCTGAACTGCAGTTCATCGACATATCCAACGACGACATCATTTACCGGCAGCCGTTCAGTTTTCCAAACGGCGCACCGCCGCTCTGGCATCATTCAGGAACCAGGGCGATGGGCATGAAGTACAACGGACGCTGGATCCTCTTCTACCACCAGGGGGACATAAAGGACGCCTGGAAGGACGGACACTCTGGCGCAAGCAAGTTCCTGACGGAGCAGGCATACAAGATGGGCGTGAACGTCATCAACTACTCATTCAACCAGTACATGGACCTGCATTTCAAGCAGTAGATACTCTCGGCGGAAGCCCTTCCTCGCGAGATTATCTGTCAAAGATTACGTCTCGCGAGGATTTTGTATTTCAAGGGAACTTCTAAAAAATGGCATATGGCGCGCAACAGGAGATTATGGATAAGCAGCCAGGAGGAAAATTGCGAGCATACCCGAAGCGGTATGTGAGCAGTTTTCCTACAACGCTGAAAGCGTGTAGTGATGGTTTCAATTCTATCTGCTACAGGCATTTTTTTAACGTAATTTGAATGTCTTCTTTTAGTGTCGCCGCCCTGCGGGGGCTAAAAATCATATTTTATTATTCATTATCCCCACGCTTACGCATGGGGCTACAACATGTCGCCCTCTGCGAG
>CAZION010000128.1:0-19819 GCA_964540865.1 uncultured Victivallis sp. | reverse complement strand
GCGGTATAAAGTCAGCCCTCCAGAAGTACAACAGGGGCAGCGGTGCAACCGAACGTTCGGTTTCAAAGGGCTTGGCATGGCTTAAAGATCACCAGAATGCCGATGGTTCCTGGGGTGCGGCAAATGCTCCTGCGATGACTGGTCTTGCTACGCTTGCATTCCTTGCGCATGGAGAAACACCAAGTTCACAGGAATACGGCGCCTGTGTTCTAAAGGCGATAAGGAAATTGATTGAATACGGGAACGGTGCCGATGCGAACGGGATGATCAAGAATCCAGGCAACGGATACGGACATGCAATTGTTGCCTACGCACTCTCAGAAGCATATGCCCTCACCAAGATTCCCATGATTGAAGAGCCGATGAATAAGACTATAGGCAGGGTGATTACCGGTCAGAACGTATATGGTTCCTACAATTACAGTTTCAACAATACTCCGAATAAAGAAACTGGAAAAGCCAGGAGTGACCTTTCTGTTGCCGGCTGGAATTATCAGGCGTTAAAGGCTGCATTTGCGGCCGGATGCACGGTCAAGGGGCTTGAAGCCGCAATTGACAACGGGGTGAAGGGCATTAAGAAGACTCATTATACCGGAGCAGGATTTACATATGGTGAATCTGATGGTAAAGGTAATGGTGGCGGTGCTGCAATGACATCGGTAGGCGTGCTTTGCCTTCAGCTTCTGGGGGAGGGAAAGTCCAAGGAGGCGCTGACCGGTCTGAAATTTATTGAAACGACTGGGAATGGTGCTTGGCTCAAATGCGACTGGCCGTCTAAATCTGGAAATCTCTACCAGTGGTATTATCAGACACAGGCCCTCTTTCAGGGATATTCCGGAACTGGCGGAACCTGGGATGAGTGGAACAAGGAATTTCAGAAATCCCTCATGAAGGAGCAGGAATCGGACGGGCACTGGCAATCACCGGCTGGGAAGTATGGGGACAAGCCGGAGCATTGCACAGGGATTGAGGCGGACGTTTATAACACCTCTCTCTGCTGCCTGATGCTTGAAGTCTACTACCGCTATCTGCCGACATTCAAAGTTGCCGCCCATGGCCCTGCGGAAGGTGGAGCAGCTCCGAAGAAGGACACAAAAGACGCAAAGGATGAACTCAGAATAGAATAGCCTCCAGTTAATTAATTCCATTATTGTGGGAAAAAATAGAAGATATACTTTTATGGATCAAGAAAATCCCCAGAATGAAAATGATCAGAATCAGCCTGAAGCGCCGGTCAATTCCGCGTATCAGGATATTGTAGACGCGCGGAGGATTACATTCAATGATATCAAAGCTCATCTGACCGGACCGGTAGTATCATTGATAGCCCATATAATAATAATAGTGATCTGTCTTACATTTGTGGTTTCTGCGCCTGAGGCGCGTAAGGAAGTGGCAGTTGAAATCAAAGAGCTTGAAGTCAAGAACATAGAGAAACTGCCCGACCCACCGCCGGAGGAGAGGGTTGAAATGGAGAACCCCATCGAGGTTGACGCCCCTGTTTCAAACGTGACTTCAACCGCCCCTGATAACGCCAGCATAGCTCCATCAACGGCGACAGGCGATGTCGGGGTTGGATTTTCAGATGCGCCGGATGTTCCGATGTCGAACGTCCTGAGCATTGCGCCTTCGAACTCGCCTCTAGTCCTTCCCGGTGTTATGGCCGGAAGGAGCAAGGGCGGTATAAAGTCAGCCCTCCAGAAGTACAACAGGGGCAGCGGTGCAACCGAACGCTCGGTTTCAAAAGGCCTGAACTGGCTTAAAGAACATCAGAATGCCGACGGTTCCTGGGGTGCGGGAAATGCGCCTGCGATGACCGCTCTTGCCACGCTTGCATTCCTTGCGCACGGAGAAACCCCAAGTTCACAGGAATACGGCGCATGTGTTCTAAAGGCGATAAGGAAACTGATTGAATACGGGAACGGTGCAGATGCGAACGGGATGATTAAAAACCCGGGCAACGGATACGGGCATGCCATAGTCGCGTATGCGCTTTCAGAAGCATTCGCCCTCACCAAGATTCCCATGATTGAAGAGCCGATGAACAAAACTATAGGCCGGGTAATCACGGGGCAGAACACATACGGCTCCTACAATTACATGTTCAATAATACTCCGCAAAAAGAAACTGGGAAACCGAGGAGCGACCTTTCAGTTGCCGGCTGGAATTATCAGGCGTTAAAGGCTGCATTTGCGGCCGGATGCACGGTCAAGGGGCTTGAAGCCGCAATTGACAACGGGGTTAAAGGCATTAAGAAAACCCATTACACTGGAGCTGGATTTTCATATGGTGACGCTACCGGAAAAGAGGGTGGTGGCAGTTCTTCAATGACAGCTGTAGGTGTGCTTTGCCTGCAGCTTATGGGTGAGGGCAAGTCGAAGGAGGCGCTGACCGGGCTGAAATATATTGAAACTGCTGCAAACGGCGGGTGGTTGAAATGCGACTGGTCGGCAAAATCCGGAACACTCTACCAGTGGTATTATCAGACACAGGCCCTTTTTCAGGGATATTCCGGAACTGGCGGAACCTGGGATGAGTGGAACAAGGAATTCCAGAAAGCCCTCATGAAAGAGCAGGAATCGGACGGTCACTGGCAAACACCGTCTGGGAAATACGGTGATAAGCCGGAGTGGGTTCAAGGAGACGAAGGGAAAGTCTACAGCACCTCCCTCTGCTGCCTTATGCTTGAAGTCTACTACCGCTATCTGCCTACATTCAAAGTTGCCGCACATGGGCCTGCGGAAGGTGGAGCGGCTCCGAAGAAGGACACAAAAGACGCAAAGGATGAGCTCAGAATAGAATAGCCTTCTAAGGGTGTTTAATGTATCTTGAAAAACCGGGGTTCACCCGGTTTTTTTTGCTTACTGTATTTTATAACAAGGAGAAGAGATTATGCCAATGCTCGATATGCCGGTGGAAAAACTTTTGAAGTACAAGGGGCAGAGTCCTAGACCTAGGGATTTTGACAAATACTGGAGCCGGGCGCTCAAGGAACTTGATGAAACTGATCCGCGCGTGGAACTTGTTCCAATAAAATTCCCTTCACCGAACGCTGAGGTTTTTCATCTTTACTTCACTGGAGTTGGCGGCGCCAGGATTCATTCCCTTTATGCGCGCCCTAAGAATACTAAAGGAAAGGTTCCGTGTCTTGTCCAGTTCCATGGATATACAGGCAACGCGGGGCAGATATCCGGACTTATGGGATGGATTGCGATGGGGATGGCTGTCGCATCGATGGACTGCAGGGGGCAGGGCGGAATAAGTGAAGACAACTCCCAGATAATGGGCCAGACTTTCCACGGTCACATAATCCGAGGCATTGAATCTCCGGAAAAACTTTTGTTCAGGAGTGTCTTCCTTGATACTGCAATGCTTGCAAGGGTTGTGATGAATTTCAATGAGGTTGACCCGGAGAAGATTGCATCAAATGGAGGATCGCAGGGCGGAGCCCTTTCCGTTGTCTGTGCCGCCCTAGAACCGCGAATAGCCTGTTGCGCATCATGCTTCCCCTTCCTTTCAGATTATAAAAGGGTGTGGGACATGGACTGTTCCGGCGCATACAGTGAAATACGTGACTGGTGGTTCAGAAAATATGATCCTCTCCACGAAAGGGAGACCGAGTTTTTCAATACTTTGGGATATATAGATATCCAAAACCTTGCCACAAGAATAAAAAAACCCGTCCTGATGTCCGTAGGGCTAAGAGATCAGACATGTCCGCCTTCGACGGTTTACGCGACTTTCAATAAAATCAGAGGGAAAAAGAAAATACTGGTTTATCCTGACTTCGGACATGAAGACCTCAACGGATGGAGTGATGAGGTATATTACTTCATGGGTGAGAATCTTCTGAAAATATAGTTTTCCTGAAAAATAATTTCTTATTCTTCAGGAAAACTATATGAAAATTCCTCCGGATATTTCCCTGCTGATTTCGCGTCGTGATGAATCATAGGAGATTTCTATGGTTATCAGACGGAAGCATTTTGAGTCCATGACTTCCTTCTTCAGGGTGTAGTCCGGCCCGTTGTCGTTGTAGTTCGGATTGAGATCTCTATCGGGGAAAACTTTTATTGTGACAATCTCGCTGCATTTTCCGCACTTGATCCTGTATTCAATGAAATCGGAAGAAGATCTGCATGAACCTCCAAGGAAGCAAGCTATTTTTTTGAGCATCTTTTTCATAATGACTGGAATCTACTCTCGAAAGATGAAAAGTCCAGATAATTTCGTGCGGAAGACTTCCGCACGAAATTATTTATTTGCATTTGGAATGATATATTTTTCAAGGAAGATAATTTCAATGTTTTCCTGAAAAAATATATTTGGAGACGATATGAAAAATGTACGCAGAATAAATTTTGACGGAAAGGAAGGCCTGCCTTCTCCATCCGTTGAAGCGGGTAAAGATGGCATTGAGCGGATACACAAGGTGGATGAACCAGGATTGGAGCTGTTTCCATGTGTTGGAGTGCCATCACGTGGAACGGTCATGGTTTGTCCTGGAGGGGGGTATTCAATACTCGCGATAAACCATGAGGGACGCGATATTGCAGAACTGCTAAACGGATTCGGGTATGATGTCGCTGTTCTTCTATACCGTGTAAGCGAAGGAGACAAGACTCGGGAAATGGCGCTTTCAGATGCGGTGAAAGGTCTGGGACTGCTGCGGAAACACGGTGTGGAATTCGGACTCTGCACTAAACGGGTGGGGGTTATGGGGTTTTCAGCAGGTGCCCATTTGTCAGCACGTCTTGCACATGAATCCGAGGTCGGAGCAGCGCCGGATTTCCTTGTTTTTGTTTATCCGGCATATTTTGAAAAGGATGGCAGGTTGTTGGAAGAGGTGGCTCCACCGGACGTGCCGTCGTTTGTTTACGTTGCAAGAAACGACCCATACTATCCAAGCTCCCTTGCATATTCGGGGCATTGCCGTGAACACGGCATAAAATGCAGCTTCCATCAGGCTGAAAGTGGCGGGCACGGTTTTGGCATCAAAAAACCACTTCCCGAAGATGTGGGCGACTGGACGGAAAAGCTGGCTGAGTTTCTGAAAAGCCTTTAAAGGGAACCTCTAAAAATTGGCATATGGTGCGCGACAGGAGATTATGGAGATACGGCTAGGAGCAAATACCAGGAGCAGCCCCATAGCGGGCTGTGACTGTGTTTGCGACAACGCCGGAATCCATAAGAATCTGTCGCCCTTTGGGTTGCGGATCTTTTTGGCTCAAGAAATAATGTTCCTCTCTCGGCGTATCGACTCGATACGCCTACGTTCAGAAATTCTTTTTGAGCTTTCAAAAATCTTCCGCAACGCGCCACATGCGAATTTTTAGAGGTTCCCTAAATCATGTAGTGATGAGTTCTTGAATTATATGAACTTCTCGAATATGGTAATTGGATAATGAAAATCAGAAACCATATAGCTACTGTCTTATTTTTGTTTTCAGCCTTTATTTCATTGCCGGGGCCGGTATTGGCTGCGGAAAAGGAACATGCGGAAAACATCCTTGTACTCCATTCCTATAATCAGGGTTATCTCTGGACGGATGAGGAGATGGATGGGATCAATTCTGTCCTGAAAAACAAAGGAAGAGATATTGATCTTCATATTACATATATGGATGCAAAGAGGGTGCGGACTCCTGAATCCGATTTACTGCTGGAGAAGCAGCTGTCCTTGAAAATGGTGAAAATTCGTTTTGACGGGATCATTGCCTGTGACAACGATGCGCTGGAGTTTGCCAGAAACCACAGAAAGGACCTGTTCAAAGATATTCCAGTGGTGTTTTGTGGAATAAATGAGTTTTCGCAGGATTTGATCTCTGACTGGCCCATCTGCACGGGAGTTGTTGAGAACCAGGATTACAAGGGTGCATGCGAGATTGGACTCCGCCTGTTTCCAACTGCACGTAAGGTCTTTGTGGTCTCAGATGATACAACAACAGGACGGGCTCATTTTGAAGGTATAAAAAAGATTGAATCCCAGCTTGCAGGAATAACATTTACCCACTGGAATTTCTCCTCACATACCGTCTCGGAAACTATCAGGGAGCTGGGAGCTTTGGAGCCTGACAGCATCATACTGCTCCTGTCTTTCTTCAGGGATGCCAATGGTGAAGTCTTTTCCATGGAAGATGCTATCTCCCGTGTAATGGACGTAGTCAAAGTCCCTGTTTTCACGGGAAACGATTCGCGTATAATGTTTGGCGTTCTTGGCGGGAAAGTGGTTGTCGGCAGGGATCAGGGTGCATGTGCGGCAAACATGATGAAAAAAATACTGAGCGGTACTCCTGTATCGTCCGTTCCTATTGAGACGGACGTTCCGACACGATATTTGTTTGAATACCAGGCGCTTGTCGATTTCGGTATTCCTTTCTCAGCTCTTCCAAGCACAAGTATAATTCTCCATAAGGCACCGCCTTTCTATTCAGTGGACAAACCTCTTTTCTACGCGATCCTGACTGCACTTGCACTTCTGGCTTCTCTCGTCCTTGTGCTGGCTTTTGCGATTCTGCAGAAGAGGAGGGGGGGGGTGGCCCTGAGGGAGAGCGAGGAGAAATTCAGGACGCTTTTCGAACAGGCCGCAGTAGGGGTGGTGCAGGCTGATTCTTCCGGAAAATTCATAAAGGTCAACAGGAAATTCGCGGAGATGCTTGGATATTCCCAGGATGAGATGGAAGGTATGGATTTCCAGAGCATCACGACCCCTGAGAATCTGGATGAATCTATTGAAGGAGTCCAAAGCCTATTGAATGGGAAGCTCCAGAATCTTTCCTTGGAGAAAAAATATTTGCATAAGGGTGGCGGCATTGTATGGGCGCTTGTGAATGTTTCTCTTTTACGTTTTGCATGCGGAAAAGAAACATGTCTGATAGCGGCGGCGCAGGATATCACTGAGAAGAAGAAACTCGAGGAGCATCTCATAAGGTCTGAGAAAATGTCGGCCGTAGGACAGCTCGCCACAGGGGTTGCGCATGAATTTAACAATATCCTGATGGTCATAAAATCTAATCTACAGCTTGCGTCTGACGTGGTGATGAACAGAAAAGATGCTCTGGATATGTATGCGCTGCTCGATAAACAGGTGGACAGGGGCCGCGATATTGTGTTCAAGATAATGTCGTTCACCAGGCCGAAACCACTAAAAATTGAGACGTTCAATCTGAAGGACATGGTTTATGAGGTGATATCCTTGCAGCTTGAACAGATGAGGGTGGAGAATATTGCGCCGCTTATGGAGATTCCAGGAGAACTTGAAATCAACGCCGATAGAAAACAGCTGCAGGAGGTGTTGGTGAACATGTTCCAGAATGCGCGCCATGCTATTTATCCTAAAGGTTTCGGGCAGATCAAGGTTTCGGCCGAAAGGAATGAAGGCAAGGTGAGTATCCGTGTCAGCGACAATGGCGTAGGGATGAATGAGCAGACAAGAAGGAAGATTTTCCTGCCTTTTTTCACTACAAAAGGTGCTTTTGCGATAAATAAACTCAAGATCAGGGGATCGGGATTGGGCTTGTCAATATCCGGGAACATTGTGCAGATGCACGGTGGGCAAATCTCGGTCGAAAGCCGGGAGGGAGATGGAACCACGTTTACAATCGTTATTCCTGACGGCAATGGCAAACAGCCTCCCTCTCAGATGAAGGAATACGGAGCTGATGTCCAAAATACCTTCTCGAACCTTAAAGTTCTCGTTGTTGATGATGAACCTGACATCTGTTTTCCACTGTCAAAGACTCTTAACCATATTGGCTGCAGGAAAACCAAGGCTGTTGTTTCTCCGTTCGAGGCTTTGAATCTTATTCAAGTCGATCCTCCGGATATACTTTTTCTTGATATCCTGATGCCCGGCATGACGGGTATGCAGTTGCTTGAGCGTATTAAGGAGGAGAACAAGAAGATCTGCGTGATAATGATGTCAGGCATGCTTGATGTTGATATGGATGAGTTTAAAAAGGCTGGTGCGTCAGGGTTCCTGCAGAAACCATTTGGTAGGACTGAGGTGCTGGAGATTCTGGAACAGTTGAGAAGTGAAAAGGAAAACATAAAAAATAAAGGGGAGTAAAATTGATTTACGACACATTGAAAAACGGTGGAATCTATCATTCCGTGCATTCAGAGTTTAAAAAAGCGTTTACATTCCTTCGCGGGAAAAATATTCTCAGTCTTCCGATAGGCAAATATAAAATCGGGAGAAAGGGGACTTTCGCTCTTGTTCAGGAATATTCCACCAGGGAGGAATCTGAAGGATTGATAGAATGCCACAGAAAATACATTGACATCCAGTACCTTGCCAAAGGAGTTGAGAAGGTCGGCGTTTGTGCGAAATCCGAATGCACTCCCATGATACCCTATGATGCGGAGAAGGATTTTCAGAAACTTAAAGGCAAAGTTGACTTCATCACACTACAACCGGATCTGTTCACTGTCTTTTTCCCAGAAGACGGGCATATGCCTGCCATCAGGCATGGGAAGAAGCAGGAGAAAGTCAGGAAAATTGTGGTGAAGGTGCCAGTCAAAGCATAAGCTTTACAAAAGAAGCATATGTCATTTTCTAGCGTATTTGCGGTATTCCCTCGGAGTGGTTCCGGTATATTTTTTGAAAACTGAGGCGAAGTATTGACTGGTCGAGAATCCGAGGTTGAAAGCGATTCCGGTTATTGAAGCATCGGTTCCCGCAAGTCTTCTTCTGGCTTCCTCAATTTTTATCCTCTGGGAAAAATCCGCCGGGGTCAATCCTGTTTCTTTTTTAAACCGCTTGATAAATCCGGTTGTACTAAGTCTGAGTTTTTCCGCAATCTCAGTCATGCTCAAATTGCGTTCGAGGTTCAGCCTTATTATATTTTCCGCTTTTCCTGCTATCCTGGACTCGGGTCGCACGATTCCGGCATCAATATGTAAAACTTTTGCCGCATCAATAATCATCATGCAGAGTCTGTTGCGCAATGATGCGAGATATAAAGGGTCAGAGCTTCTCCCGCTGGATAATTGCTCAAGCAATTTCTTCGCATTAAGTTTGTAGTTTTCAGACACACTCCTCACGCAGTTTCCGGCATTCCGGAAAATCTCTTTCAAATCAGCCGCATCTTTCTTGGAGAAGGGGGTGTTGAGCATGAAGTCCGGTGTGTTCAGATCAAGTATGAACCAAAACAGCCAGCAGGGACTTATGATATTGCCCTGTCCCCAGTGCGCTGTATTCGGCTGAACTGCCGCCAGACTTCCGCCGGAAAGGAAAAGTTCTGTTCCGTCTTGGAGCAGCCAGCAGGCATCGCCTTTCATAACGTAAGTAATTTCCACTCCCTCTCGATGAATATGTGGATGAAGATTTACGGTATGCAGGAAATTATGGAACCCACCCGAGAAGATGATCGGCAACCCAATGTCCCTCCCTGTGAATCGATATTGAAAGTTTGCCATTTGTATAAAATCCTGCCGTATTGTTTTATGAAAGTATCGTACCTAAGATAATGTATTATATAAAATATTTCTATTAAAGAATTATTATTGAAAGGATTTTTACCATGATGACTGCTAAAGAAAACATTGTCAGGACAATCAAATTCCAGAATCCTGCACGCGTGGCGCTCAGTCTGCCGGAGCCTTACGGTAACGATTTCATATGGACAGGGATGAGCCCTAATGTGGACGCCCGTCCCAACGGCAAAGGAATCAATACCGATGAATGGGGAGCGGTCTGGGAAAATATCGGCGTCTGCAACCTCGGGGAAGTCAAGGAATCTCCACTGAAAGACTGGAACGATTTCGATAAACTTAAAATACCGGACATTGATGCCGAATTCCGCTGGCAGGCGCTGGGAAAGCAGATTTATGATGCGGATAAAACAAAATTCATGATCTGCTGCGGTGTTTCACTTTACGAAAGGATTCACTTTATCCGTGGACTGGAAAATACATGGACAGATATTTATCTGGAACCAGTAAATTTGCAGAAACTGATCGACATCCTGGTGGAGATGAACTTGAAGGCGATAAGACATTTTGCTGCCGCAGGTGCCGACGGCCTTATCTTCTGCGACGACTGGGGGCTCCAGAACAGTCTTATGATTTCTCCGGAGAAATGGAGGGAATTCTGGAAACCAGCCTATGCCCGGGTTTTTAAAGCTGCACACGACGCAGGACTTCTGACATTCCTCCACAGTTGCGGTTATATTTTAGAAATCCTTGATGACTTGATTGAAATCGGGCTTGATGTTATTCAGATGGACCAGCAGATGAACATGGGACTTGACAATCTCCACCGCTACGCCGGGAGAATAACATTCTGGTGTCCGGTGGATATTCAGGCGGTCATGCCTCATGGCACAAATGATGAGATTAAAAATTACTGCCATGAAATGTTTGAAAAACTTGCCACGCCATGCGGCGGATTTATTGCGCAATGGTATGGTGATCCCAAAGGTGCCGGACATTCCCAGGAGGCGATAGATGTCATGTGCAAGGAATTTTTGACGCTTAAATATCGTGAACTAAAATAATTGCAGAAAAAGCAAACAACAGGAGTTGTGTCCGTTGCAATATTTACGCACAATATATACAATAAAGGAGGAATGTTTTTAATAGAAAGTTGCGTATGGTAATTTTTGCCGCGGATAATCATTATGACGCTCGCCCGGGGAGAACCATTTACAATGGACTTAAACATGCTTGCGGTGACATTGTATTTTCCGAGGACGACTGGTCGGTGTTCGTAAAAAATGACTTGGAAAACGGATGCCGTCTTCTTGTTCTCCACATGATTGCCGGCACTTGCAATGTTGAACCTCCCGGAGAGGAGGCGGAAAAAGCTGTCAAGGCATATTGCGAAAAAGGTGGGAATATACTTCTTCTTCACGGCTCTAGTGCTGCGTTCTGGCATTGGGGCTGGTGGAGGCGGATCGTTGGATTCCGCTGGGTAAGGGGGAATGATCCTGATGGCGTTGCGCCTTCATGCCACCCAGTAAGACCTTATAAGGTTTCCATTTCAAAATCAAGACACCCCCTTTGTGCGAAACTCGCAGAAGTGGATCTGCCCGAGGATGAAATCTACATAGGACTCGAACAGGTATGCCCGGCAATTACCATTATGGAGACGAAGACAGATGAGGGGACGTTTGTCCAGTGTTATGAAAGCATTACACCGTGGGGAGGGAAAATAATCGGATTCATTCCCGGGCATAAGCCGGAAATTACTGGCAGTGAGGTATATTTGAACAATATAAAGGTGTTAATCGATTATCTCCAATAACTGATTTAAAGTTAAGGAATTTCAAAGTATTGTTAATGCGGGCTTTAGCCTGCAATTCCTTTTTTTCGCTTTACTTAAAAACAGGCGGAAGCCTGTGTTACTTTTAAAAGTTGCGTCAAAGCCGCATAACTTGTGTCGCTAAGCACGAAAACGGGAAAAATGGCAATTAATCGCATGGTAAAAATGAATAATCTGAAAATATTGATTTTACTGTTCTTGCTCGGCCTTTCCTTATCTTCAATATCCGCAGACAAGAAAAAAGCGGAGGACAAATCCTATGTCACGAAAATAGGACTCGAGGAAACCGTGAATTCCGAGGGCATAAAGATAAAGCTCTTCAAGGATGCCGTCGCCAAACCCATCCCGGCCATCATCACTAGGAAAATACAAAACAACAAAGGCGAGAAGTTTGATGTGTATAATCCTGCCGAACTCTGGCTAAGTGACCAGTATGTGGGCAGCTGGGGCAGCGAGCAGGACATGATTTCAATTTTGAAAATGACCCTACCCCCCCCGACCGGTATACACACGGTATTGCAGGGGCTAGTATTCAAGGATGAATATGACAAATGGAAAAACGAGGCGAATCCGGACTTGAACAGAGATCTTCAATCTGAGTGGCTCAAGCATTTCGGAAACGGAAAGTTGAAGGAATCCAAAGGCGAACCCGTCCAGAAGGATATACCGAAGAAAAACAGGCTCACCCGTTATTATTCAGGAGATGCTGCAGAGGATTCCCGCATGCAGATTTACACTGCCGAATGCTCTGACAGGCCGAATGACCGATATGTCATCATTTACGAGTTAGGCCGCAATTCTGACATTGAGAAAGGTTCCAAGGTGGTACTTCAGTCATTACAATCTCTTACATTCTTCCCCCCAAAGAAGACTGATGACAAGGACAAGCAGATGACAACCGCAAAGACGGTTAAGAAAAAGGATTATTCAGACGAATATCTCCAGGGCAGGGAAAAGGTTATCCAGAACATCCGGAATCTTAAGGACTGGTGGTATCTGGAAACCGAGAGTTTCATTATTGTGTCAAACCTGAAGAATAAGAAGACAATAAACGATCTCCAGCTGAATCTCCAGAAGAGCCGCAGCGCATTTGTGAAGTTCTATCCGTTGAAGTCACCGCTCAGGGCGGTAAGCGTCTGCAAGATCTTTGAATCAAGGGATGAATATGTCTCCTATGTCCCTGAACAGTGGAAATGGACTGCTGGAGTATGGATGCCGGACAAGAAGGAGCTTGTGATCTCGCCCATGAACTGGGGGAGCCAGGCCGACAACCGCAAAGTCATGATAGACATAGCGTTCCATGAGGGGTTCCACCAGTACCTATTCTACGCCGCGGACGAGGTTGGAAGCGCCATCTGGTTCAATGAGGGGAATGCTTGCTTTTTCGAGGGGATTGATTTCAAGTCGGGAGATAAGGTTAAAATAGACTTGTCAAACCGTGTTGACTCTATGAGAAAGATAGCATGTGGGAACATTGACATTGAAAACTTCATACATCTCGATCACCAGCAGTTTTACTCCGGGAACAAGGAGAGCAATTATTCCCTTGCATGGGGGCTTATGTTCTTCCTCCAGAAAGGGGCTCCAGTCTTGAGGGAGAAAAACAACTATTCGGATATCCCGGCAAAGTACTATGAGTCGCTCGTTGAATTGAAAAATGGGGACAAGGCGACCGGCAAGGCCTGGGAGGGGATCGATTTCAAAAAGTTCACTAGGGATTTTGAAGAATTCTGGAAAAACGACACCCTCGTCAGACGCGCTGAAGCGTATGATCCGATAGAAGCCAGAGAAAAGAATGCCCCAAAAAGCCCTCCAATTTCTCCGGCAAGCGCTCCAACATCAGCCAAGTAAATACAATACCTCCTTAGCTGCCATCCAATGGATTGTTGGATTCCTGGATTTATGGATTGTTGCAAATCAAAGAGTTATGCAAAATCACCATATGGGGAAAATCCGAAATGCCTATTTGATTTTCTTTTATCCAGAATCTTCGTTTTTTATTGAACTCAAACCCAATAATCCAGCAATCCATAAATCCATTAATCCGTCATCCTGTGGGATGACAGTGTATCTACTTCGCGTTTTTTGCGAGATATGAAGCCACGCCCTCGGCGGTGGGTTTCATGCCTTCTTCGCCCTTGCGCCAGTTTGCCGGGCAGACCTCTCCGAATTCTTCTGTGAACTGGAGTGCATCAACCATTCTCAGCGCTTCTTCGACATTTCTGCCAAGCGGCAGATCGTTGACTACGGAATGGCGTACAATCCCTTTCTTGTCGATTAGAAACAGTCCGCGGAGGGAAATGGCATCATTGAATAGAATTCCATATTCCCTGGAAATTTCCTTGTTTAGATCTGAGACCAGGGGGAACTGGACATTTCCGATTCCGCCTTTGTTGACAGGAGTGTTTTTCCAGGCGAGATGCGTGAAATGGGAATCCACAGATACTCCTATCATTTCGCAGTTCCTTCTCTTGAACTCGGGAAGTTTTTTATCGAAGGCGATGATTTCGGAAGGGCACACAAATGTGAAGTCGAGCGGATAGAAGAAAATTACAATGTATTTCCCGAGGAATGACGACAAGGTGAATTTTTCATTGAATGTATTGTCTGGCATCAGGGCTGTCGCTGTAAAATCCGGAGCCTGTCTGGTCACCAGCACATTGAGAGAGGTGCACATAATCTTTTCCCTTTCTGTTCATTGTTTTGTATATCATATAACTTATAACCCTTCAAAATTAAATTTCAAAGCCGAATTTAACTTGCTAAAAGTGCATATAACATTATTCTATATTTCTTCTGTTCGGAAAAAATATTCAAATTCATAAATAAATACATGGAGTCATGTCATGAAAGTTGTTGTTGCATATTCAGGTGGGCTTGACACTTCTGTCATAGTCAAATGGGTCAAGGAAACTTACAAGGCCGAAATCATAACCTTCTGTGCCGATGTCGGACAGGAGGAGGAGCTTGACGGCCTTGATGAAAAAGCGAAAAAGACAGGCGCCAGCAAGTCCTATATCCTTGATCTCACCGAGGAGTTCGCGAAGGATTTTATTTTCCCCATGATGCAGGCCAACGCGATTTACGAGGGGAGCTACCTTCTGGGAACTTCAATAGCCAGGCCGCTCATTGCAAAGCATCTTGTGAAAATCGCACAAAAGGAAGGCGCTGATTACATCTGCCATGGCGCAACAGGCAAGGGGAATGACCAGGTCAGGTTTGAGCTCACCGCATACGCCCTCCAGCCGGATATAAAAATAATCGCACCGTGGAGGACATGGAAATTCAAGTCGCGCACCGACCTTATCAACTATGCCCAGAAAAACAAGATACCTATAACTGTCTCAGCCGCGAAACCATACAGCATGGACCGCAACCTCCTTCATATCAGCTTCGAAGGAGGCATCCTTGAGGATCCGTGGTCGGAGCCGCCAAAAGACATGGGAGTGATGACAAACCCTATCGATAAGACTTCCGACACACAGGAATATGCCACGCTTGAATTCGAAAAGGGAATACCTGTTAAAGTCAACGGTAAAAAACTTTCGCCGGCAAAACTCATGAAAGAACTGAACAGGATTGGTGCAAGACACGGTGTCGGCAGGGTTGACCTTGTCGAAAACAGATATGTCGGAATGAAGTCGCGCGGTGTTTATGAAACACCGGGCGGAACAATCCTGCATATGGCCCACCGCGCCATGGAAAGTCTGACAATGGACCGGGAAGTGATGCATCTGCGCGACAGCTGGATACCATATTATTCGAAACTTGTCTACAACGGCTTCTGGTATGCCCCTGAGAGGGAAATGCTTCAGGTTGCCATAACTGAAAGCCAGAAGTTTGTAACCGGCGAAGTTAAGGTCAAGCTTTTCAAGGGGCTCTGTTCAATTGCCGGACGCCGCTCGAAATACAGCCTATATGACGCCAATATTGCGACCTTTGAAAAGGATGCCGTATACAATCAGGCGGATGCCGAGGGCTTCATCAAGCTTAATGCACTCAGGTTGCGTGTCCTTGCAAACAGTAAGCAGAAGAGATACTAATCATGGCCTGAACCAGAGTTCCAAAGTATCAGAGTGTCAAAGTATCAGAGTTTTTCCATGGTACTCTGACACAGTGATTTTCTGAAGGAAAATCATGATGACACTTTGATACTTGTTATCTCTACGCAGTATCCAACAATCTATTAATCCATGGAACGACAGTGAAGAAGATACTCATAACCGGCGTTTCCGGACTAATTGGAAGGCTGGCCTGGAAGCAGCTTTCCGGATATCCAGGGAAGTATGATCTATACGGTGTGGACCGCACTTTGGATCGCTCGCCCGGTACATGGTCTTGTTTGGAAAAAGACGATATCCCACCTGAAAAAATTGCACTGGCTGATTTGACCGACTATCAGAAAGTCCTCGAGTCAGTCTCTGGAATGGATACAGTGATTCAATTAGCGGCCTTGCCGAGTCCAAGTACACCTTGGAAATCCATTCTCTCAAGCAATATTGACGGATTATATAATGTTTTCGAGGCATGCAGGGAGGCCGGAGTTAAGCGCATCGTATACGCAAGTTCGATAAGGGTGTCACAAGGTTATTATGACAGTGTGAAGTCGCACAGGTTGGTTCGCAGCAAAAAATCCATGAACATCCTGAAAAATGTCAAGCAGGTCACGCATATGGATCCTCCGAGGCCTTCTGAGCCTTACGGTGCGGCCAAACTTTTCGGGGAAGGCCTTGCCAGGATGTATTCGGATGTGCATGGCATTTCGTGCATATGTGTCAGATTCGGGGCTGTGACCGGTTCTGATTTGCCCTACAGCGAGGCGGGAACATGGTGCAGCCAAAGAGATGCTTCAAAGATTATAGAACTTTGTGTTGAAGCTCCAGAAAACCTGATGTTTGATATTTTTTACGGCGTCTCTAAAAGTAAATTTCAATGGGTTGACTCAACCCACATCAGGGAAGTCCTTGGTTTCGAGGCCGCCGATTGCGACAGGGATCGCGTGCCAATGATGGGATGAGGCACGGCCCCATTGGCAATCATTCGATTAGCTACCCCATTCTAGCTCGGCGGTATTCCAGGGCGAACTGAGTCCCATCGTAACCAGGATCATCACTACGCAGATCTGTCAGAAATACTTTTTGCCCATTATTCAACCAGGAAACTCGGGTGGCAATGGCCGCCAGTTCCGGTTCCAGAATCTCTTCGATAGCAAGTGGGGCCTTACCGGTTTTGCCGCTAAGATACGGCAGGACTGCCATCAGAAGACTCCGGTAAATCTGTGTATTGTCAACGGCGATCTGTCGGACATTCTTGTCGGTGACAGCTGTAATATTGAACGGCAACCAGGCGGCCTTGCCGACGGTCATCAATACTATTCTACCGTCATTCCATTCCAGCATAAGTTGTTTCTGATTGCTGCTGCCCAGATACTGTGCGGATTGGATTCCCGGGCCCATCAGGCAGGATATAATCGAATATGCATGAATGCCGTAATTAAAATCGTCTACACCGATTGCAGCATAAGCAGTATGCACAGTTCCACGTTCCGCCACCGGAATCGCAAGGAATTCTCCGACTTCCTTGTTGAATCGGAGACTTGATCCGCCGGTGACGCGTCTGCCCTGCTTCATCCAGTCCATGAAAATATTCGCATCTTTCATATTCCCAACAATGGGTTTGTCAATCAGCACGGACTTGCCGGCCTCAACGAACGGTCTGGCCTGTTCGATATGGCGATCCCAGTTGGTGGTGTGCAGAATGATTCCGTCAACCATCCCAACCATATTTTCGTATTTTTCCACCGCATGTGGAATGTTGAATTTTTCGCAAAACTCTGTGGCAAATCCGGCAGGCCGGGTTTCACCTGAATCCCAGGCGGCGATAATTTCCACGTCAACGATTTTATTGTCCGTCATGTCACGGATGACAGGAACCCAGTTATCCGGGTGTGAAGTACACAGCCCGACAAGTCCAAGCTTAAAAGCCATTGTAAATAACCTCCATAAATATTCTTTAGTGTAGAATCAGTGTGAATTAGCGGTGACCTCTTTTGTTTCTATTTTGGGATTTGGAATTTATTTGATATATTCCAGCAGTTCGCCTTTTGATACCGGTGACACCGTATCAATGTAAGAGCCTTTACCATAGATTGACGGTTTTTGCGATGCTCGCATTTTCTCCAGCAATACATTGGAGACGGTACAGCCACTGGATTTCAGCATCAGAAAATCACGGGTGTAACCGTACCCCTCATAATTGGTGAAAACATTCGCGCTGATCATTTCCCCCGAAACCGCTTTGACCGGAATTCTCTGCTTGAACGTGTCTTTGCCGGGAGTTTTGCTTTCCAGCACAAGTTCCGGATTTTCTCCGGTGACGGCATCCACCTTGCAGGACAGGATGTACCAGCCGGCGATAACTGGACAGACCGTGATATTATTTTCACTCATCAGGTTGACGACCTGTACTCCTGTATTGGGAACGCGCACGGATTCAGTTCCAGCTTTAACATTCAACGCTAAACTGATTACATTGGCGGTGATATCCGAAATCAGCGCATATCCCTGTTCGTTCGGGTGCAGGAATATTTTACTTTCCCATCCGGTAATTTTGCGAATAGGGATTTCATATTCCACCCAGACTACCTTGTCTTTCGAAAATGCCTGGTCAAATTTTTCACGCAGTATCTTATTGGTTGCGCTATTGCATTGATCGCGAAACGGATTGTCAGTCGCACAAGGCAGGATTGAGGAAAGGAAAACTTTCTCCACTCCTTTCTTCTTCTTCAGTTCATTGACAATCTTAATTATATCTTCGGAAGTCTGCTTAGATTTATCCTGAATAAGATCTGCCGCTTTGACGCCATTGTTATTAGTCCCAATCAGAACATTATAATACGAACAGTCCGGAATGTATTTCATCCTTGCCAAAACCTGTCCGGTATTGTTGCCACCTTCACCGGCATGACTGTACCCGAACATGGCGGTATGGGTACCGACAAAAGCCAGATTAGGTAATCTTGACAGCAGTTCTTTCCGCCACCAATCACCTTTTTCAGCCCAGGTGATGCTGTCGCCAATCATGCACAACGGAATCTGCCCGCTCTGTTTTGTAGCGGTATAATTGAAATTATTGAATTGTCCTGAATTCTTCAATACTTCACCCTCGGCTGCGGCAACAGTACCTGCAATCATGCCAATTATCTTTTTCGTGTAGTTTGTGTGTTTCGTGGTCAATTTTTTTCTGTGTGTTCCGTGTGTTCTGTGGTTGCAAAATTGGTTGCGGCTTTGCTGCTCCAGGTTGGATATTCAGTTTTTTAGTTACACGCCTCAATGCTCCATTGTGAGCACTATCCCCAATGCCTTGTCCGGATGCTCAATCAGCAGATCTGCCGCCTTGCCGACTTCCTTCAACGGCATGCAATGCGTGGTCATCGGATCAACGAGCAATCGCTTTTCCGCGATCAACTGGATGATTTCCCGCAAATTGCGCTGCGTGGTGAACTGGACAAAAACCGCCGGATAATCCCTGCCGTATTCATATTCAGGATCTTTGTAGCCTGCGCCAGTCCTTGAAGCCGCGCGGATATCCAGATTGCCGGAATGGGCTCCCCCGCCAACATTGATCTTGCATCCTCCGACTAGGATAATTCTGCCCATGGCATGGGTATCGGCTGACACTTTCATGCAGGATTTGACGGACTCAAACGCCGCCGTGGCTTCGCCACCGAAAGCGAAAATTGCGAAATCCGCACCATAAGGAGCGGCGAATTTTTTGGTTTCTTCAACTGAATCCTGTGTTTTGAAATTTACGAAATTCCTGATTCCGCATTTTTTCGCTATTTTTAATCTGGAGTCAAACCCTTCCCAGCCGATCACTCTGGCTCCACTGATTTGTGCGAGTTGCGCAGCCAGATTGCCGACAATTCCCAAGCCTAGCACCATGCCATATTCTCCGAGCTCCGGCACGGTTCTACGGATGGCCTGCAACGAGGTGGCCCCAAGGCAGGCGTAAGCCGCTTGTTTGTAAGTGACACAGTCAGGAATCGGAACAACCATGTTCACCGGAACGTTGGCATAATTGGCATGATGCGCTCCTGTGCCGCCCATCGCGGCAACCCGCATTCCCGCCTTTAATCCTTTCACGTCTCCTTTGACCTTTATGATCTCTCCTGCATTTGCATAACCGAAAACACGATCCGGAGCTTTCAGATTCGGAGTCGCACGGAGCCCTGTGACACCGGCTATTTCTGTTCCGGGACTGATCAATGAGGCATTCACCTTGATCCTGACTTCATGTTCCTTTAGCTCCAGGAGGTTTTCCGTAATCATTTTGACTTCACCCTTACCGGTAATCACTGCAACTTTTCTTTTTAACATCATTGTCATTCCTTAATTTAGTTCAACAATTGTAAGCGAATTCTTAGGCACACATAGCAAGTGAGAGGCAGCGATGGGGCTTGCCGTAGCATTGCCCAGCAGAATACGGCATTTTTTTTCATTGCCGGACTCGAGTGTTACCTCCGCGTCCTGTCTGCCGCAATTGCCAATTGC
>CAZION010000127.1:0-19849 GCA_964540865.1 uncultured Victivallis sp. | reverse complement strand
ATTGAAGGGGTTCCGCCTTATCCTATGCCTTATGTTTTAAAGTGTAGAAGAACCATAATTATCCCAAATTTATATCCCAATATGCAAACTCTTTTGGACAAAGTTATTTCTTTGATGAAGGAAAGCATACCACTAATCTCGCATCCATTAATTTAACAAAACTTTCAAATTTACCTGTTCCACTTCCTTCAGGGAAAGTGCAACAACTAATACTTCTAGAAATCGAGCGTCATTTTTCCATAGCCGATGCTGTCGAGAAGGAGATTGACGAAGCCCTGAAGAAATCCGCCAGTCTCCGCCAGAGCATCCTGAAATCGGCATTCGACGGGAAATTAATAACATAAAACAAAGGATTTTTTAATGCAAAAAATAGAGTTCAATATTTATCGTGTAAAAATAATAAAGCCCCAAGAGCCTGAGCTTTTCCCTGAAGACAAGGAAAGAAAAGATTTATTCCTTGATGCTATAAATGAGAAAAAAAGCATAGAATTAAGACGTGGAAACAGATGGCACATAGGGAATATTAAGTATTTTGATAATTATCAAGGGTATTTTGCTGTAGGAAGAACTACAAAGTCTATAAACGAAAAATATGATGAAGATAAAGGAGAGTTCCTCGAGGAACAATATGAAACTAGTCCATACACCCATGTCTTATTTGATTCAAATATAGGAGTTATTGCAATTGGGAAAAAGACTAGATTGTCTCCAACTGTGGGAGGTATTGCTAAAAGAATTTCTTCTATTATGAACATGTCAAATGCGATAAAGTCTAGGGGGCATCTTATTTCAATTGACTATATCCCAGACCCTACTGATTTCCTGTCATCACTTAGAAGCGCATATGCCATTAAGACATATACTATTTCTTTTTCCAGGCCAAATCCATTTGATGCCGAAGAGTATTTTCAAAAACCAATGGAAAATATATTACAGGAAGCAGCCGGAGATAAAGGAACCGCAAAAATTAGCGGGGAACAATTAGATCCAGATGTTTTAGTTGAATTGTCGAAATCTGCCGCAGCAACTGGTAATGACGCTAAAGCATATGTGCAAACTACAGTTAAAAAAAGACCAACCTTAAAGTATCTAAAGGGTAATCCAGCAAAATTTTCAATTGATGAAAATGATGCCAGTGAAAAAAAGGCGCTTGACGAAGCATTGAGATTGTATCAAGAAATACGGAGTTAGATTATGAAAATCATTGAAATTAATAATATGTCCGAGCTTTTTGATAAACTTAATAGCTTTAAGCCAAATTGGATATTCCGAGGGCAAAGCAATAACAATAACTCTATATGGGAGTTGGAATCATCCCTTGAACGTATTGTAAAATCCTCAGGACGCGATGCAACCTTTATGAAAAAGTGCGAGGATTATTCATTGGATATATTTATGTCGAAGGTGCACCATTATCTGTCATTCGACTCTATCCCAAAGACAACCCTATCTTGGCTTTCATTAATGCAACATCATGGAGTTCAGACAAAACTACTTGATTTCTCCACATCTCCTTTTGTCTCCTTGTTTTTTTCCTTTTCTGGTTATAAAGCAGACCAAAATACACCGGTTTCTGTTTTTGCACTTGATTACAGGCATATATTAAAAGCATCAATTGAAGCAATAAAGAAAAACAATGACCAATTCAAATACGAGCATCCGATACCAATCAACAAACAAGACAAAATATTTGATGAATATATAAATAATAAGGGATTGGATATCGCATGGATAACTGAGCCAGCGATCATGAATTTACGGTTGGCCAGACAACAAGGCACTTTTTTATTAAGTGCAAATACAGAGAAATATATTCATGAGATACTAAATAGCCCGATATACCAAAGAGCCGATGATTATTTCATACGTTATGATATCAATATAATCCTTTACAAAGATGTTAAAGCGATGCTTGATAAGATGAATATCAACTATCAGAACCTCTATTGTGATATAGATGGATTGGCAAAAGATATAAACCTTGACCTGAAGTTATATTCTAATCCATCTTGAAGATGTCTAGCCCGATACCATATAACAGGAAATTAGTGATGAGCTAAAGAAATCCACATCTGAGAGGGATGTTGTAATCAAATTATAGGAGTTTTATATGTTGTTTTGTAGCGAATCATGTTTTAGGATGAAAAAGATTAGATTAATAGATAATCCAATCTTTAAAGATATAACTATTGATTTCTCTTCAGGCTATACAAGCAAGCCCTTTACAACAGTTCTGTTAGGTGTTAACGGAACAGGCAAAAGCTATTTGCTATGTGAAATTATAAATATTTTCCGTGATATTAATCACTTGATAAATACCGGCGAAAGGAGCTACGATTATACTGGAAGGTTCTATATAAATTATTCCCTTAATGGAAAAGATTACCAAGTATCAAATCTTGACTATGCTCTTGTGGGCATAGATAACCCATTATTTGCAAATGATTTATCAAAAACAAAAAATATTTGGGTATTATGCAATCAATCAAAAATTGAATATAAGGATATTGTTATCCCAAAGAAAATACTCGCTAACTCAATAATGCTTACCGATAAATTCCCTTACATTAAAAAGAATGATTTTCCTTCCTATAAGTATTTAGGTGTCAGAAGAGAAGGTTCGCCCTCTGTTGCTGGAACAAGGACTTATATAAGGAAAACAGTTGACTTTTTGGTAGCGTCATTAATTAATAATTCCAAAAAGGATTTTTTAGATAAAGTAATAGACGTGTTAAGATTTCTTGGACTTGATGATGAAATAACTATTACATATCCACCGCAGGTTAAACATTTATTTTATAATGGCAAATTAACGATCGAATTGTTTTGTGAATATTTCAACAATTGGCCAAAATATTTTACAAGACGCAAGAACATTGCCGATAATGAACCCTGGGGGAAAAAATATTTTGACAAAATTAAGAATGATCCAGATAAACTGAAAAAAATTGTTGAATTTCTCAATCGCCTTTCAAATGAAAAGGTATCTATCGGTCCTAGGGCAGAAGTTATAAAATATGATCTTTTAAATGATGAACGAATTCAAAATGATTATACGCTTATAAATGAGTTGAAAAACCTTGAGCTAGTCAGATTCCCGTCTGTTTTATTGAAAAAGAAAAGTCGCGAGTTATCATTGGAATACTGTAGCTCTGGAGAAGTTCACTTGTTTTCTTCTCTTATTGCATTGCTTGTGTCTGTTGAAAAAAATAGCCTTATACTTATCGATGAACCAGAGATTAGCCTTCATCCAAACTGGCAGATGAAATACATTCATTTCCTCAAGAATATTTTCAAGGAATATCCTTGCTGCCATTTTATCATAGCATCACATTCTCATTTTATAGTTTCCGATTTGGACAATGATAGTTCTTCAATAATCTCGATGTCAAGAGATGACAAAAATGAACTTAAAGCTGAATCAATTATTGACGAACCTTATGCATGGTCTGCTGAGAATATACTTTATAAAATTTTTAATGTTCGAACTACCAGAAACTATTACATAGGGTCTGAGTTGTCAGAAATGTTAAAAATAATTTCAACTTCTCCTGAAAATAATAATGCGAAAAGAAGAGTAAATGAAATATATAATTCATTAAAAGAATTATCGTTATCACCTAATGATCCACTTAATGATATTATAAGAAATACAAGAGAATATTTAGGCGCAAATGATTAACCGGATTCAACAAAGATTTGTCTTGACAACTGAGCAATATTCTTATATTGACTCAAAAAAACCACATTCTGGTGTCCAATGGGATAAACCTGATTCCCAGGTAAAGGCAATAAAACAGTCTATCAGATCTCAGCTAGAAGGTTTTCAAAATAATAACTGTGCTTATTGTGGATTGACATTGAAAGGCACTGCATATGGCGAAATCGATCATATTGCCCCCAAGGCAAGCAAGAAATATCCGCAATTTACATTTGATACAGACAATCTTGTACTTTCATGCGATTATTGCAATTCAGCAAATAAAAAGGGACAAAGGAAAACAATTTTAAAATTTTCACCCGTATATTCAAACTGTAAATTTTATCTTGTCCATCCATACTATGATGATCACTGTCTTCACTATAGTTGGAATGGGGTAGTAATTAAAAGTAAAAGCAAAAAAGCCAAATGGTCCATTATTTGTTTTGAGTTATATTCATTAAGAATGACTGAAGCACGTGCTGCCAAAAGAATATTTGAGATATCTCGACAAGGACTGACTCAAGAAAATATAAGAAAGATTGAAGATATACAAAAATACAAGGAACATTTTAATCCATGACCAATTCAGTTCAACTTGTTCAAAAACTTTGGAACTACTGCAATGTCCTCCGGGATGATGGCCTTTCATATGGCGATTATGTGGAGCAGCTGACTTATCTTCTCTTCCTGAAGATGATGGATGAACAGTCAAAATTACTCGGCAAGTATTCCCCGATACCCAAGACTTTCAACTGGCAGAACCTTATTGACCAGGACGGTGATGCCCTCGAAATCCAATACCGACACACTCTCGAAGGCCTCGCCAAGGAAAAAGGCCTACTCGGTGTCATATTCAGAAAATCCCAGAACAAAATCCAGGATCCTGCTAAACTCAAAAGACTCATAAAACTGATTGACGAAGAAACCTGGGTCAGCCTCGATATTGATGTCAAAGGAGAAATATACGAGGGTCTCCTCCAGAAGAACGCCGAGGACACCAAGAGCGGAGCAGGTCAATATTTTACGCCTCGCGCCCTCATCAATGCCATAGTCAAGGTGATGAAGCCTGGACCGATGCAGACTATCTGCGATCCCGCCTGCGGAACCGGCGGATTTTTCCTGTCAGCGCATAATTACATCTCGAAGAATTACAATCTGAACCGTGACCAGCAGCGTTTCCTGCGATTCAACACATTCCGTGGTTGGGAAATTGTTGACAATACCGCGCGACTTTGCGTAATGAACATGTATCTGCATGGGATCGGCGAGGATGAAAGCCCGATAACCGTATCTGACAGTCTTCTTTCCGAACCCAAGGATCATTTTGACATTGTAATGACCAATCCGCCGTTTGGTAAGAAAAGCAGCATTACGATTGTGAATGAGGACGGAAAAAGCGACAAGGAGTCAATCTCCTACCAGCGCGATGATTTCTGGGCGACGACCAGCAACAAGCAGCTGAATTTTGTCCAGCATATCAAGTCATTGCTGAAAATCAACGGCAAGGCGGCCGTGGTCATTCCTGACAATGTCCTTTTCGAAGGCGGTGCTGGGGAAGTAATCAGGCGGAAACTCATTGACGAATGCGATGTCCACACGCTTCTGAGGCTCCCGACAGGAATCTTTTATGCGCAGGGAGTCAAGGCAAACGTTATTTTCTTCGAACGCAAGGCTGCACGCGAGGAACCTTGGACGCAGAAGCTGTGGATATATGATCTGCGGACAAACATTCATTTCACGCTGAAGACGAACCAGCTCAAGGAATCCGATCTTGATGACTTTGTCAATTGCTACAATATCGAGAACCGTTTGAAACGTAAGGAATCCGAAAGGTTCAAATGTTTCACCTACAAGGAACTTCTCCAGCGTGACAAAGTAAGCTTAGACATTTCCTGGCTGAAAGACGACTCCCTTGAGGACAGCGAGAACCTTCCCCCGCCAAGCGAACTCGCCTCCGACATCATAGACAATCTAAAAAACGCCCTGGAGCAGTTCGAGGAAATCGAAGAGGAACTTGAGAAGGTCTGACAATTATTAGATGCGGGGAAGGGAAAACCTTTTGAGGAAAGGTTCTTCCCTTCCCAGCACCCCAACCTTTTCCAAACCTGTTTACGACTTTTTTCAGTCCACATGTTGAAAGCTTTTCATTTTAACCTAGATTCTAAATTCGTGCATTTAGTGTAGCAAATCTTACATCCTAAAATAACATTGCGGAGATATAAATGTCTGTTTTCAAAAAAATAAAAGTGCCGGCGGGAGATAAAATCACAGTCAACATCAACGGGGGGCTCAATATTCCCGACAATCCGGTGGTCGCATTTATCGAAGGCGATGGCATCGGTGCGGACATTACGAAAGCCAGCATGCACATCTGGGACAGCGCGGTAAAAAAGGCCTTTGACGGTAAAAAGAAGATTTCCTGGATGGAGATATATGCAGGTGAAAAGGCAAACACCATATACGGTGAGAACACATGGTTGCCGGAAGAGACAATTGACGCTGTCAAAGAATATATCATAGGTATAAAAGGGCCGCTTACAACTCCGGTAGGAGGTGGAATCAGATCTCTGAATGTCGCATTGCGACAGAAGCTTGATCTCTATGTCTGCCTGAGGCCTGTGCGTTATTTCAAGGGAGTCCCGTCGCCAGTCAGGCAGCCTGAAAAAACCGACATGGTTATTTTCCGTGAGAATTCCGAGGACATCTATGCAGGGATAGAGTGGAAAGCCGACTCCCCAGAGGCGAAAAAGATGATTAATTTCCTTCAGAAGGATATGGGGGTCAGCCAGATAAGATTTCCGGAATCATGCGGAATCGGGATCAAGCCGATTTCCAAGCAGGGAACTGAAAGGCTTGTGCGCGCCGCGATGAAATACACGGTCGAACAGAAGAGGAAAAGCATGACCTTCGTCCACAAGGGGAATATAATGAAGTTCACCGAGGGAAGTTTCAAGGAATGGGGATACGACCTTGCGAGAAGGGAATTTTCGGATGTTGCGGCTGTCGCAGCAGACTGCAACTGGAAGGCGCCAGCGGGTAAATTCCTTGTGAAAGACGTCATTTGCGATGCTTTCCTGCAGCAGATACTGACCCGTCCGGACGAATATGACGTTGTCGCCACCATGAACCTCAACGGCGACTACATTTCAGACGCCCTAGCAGCATGCGTCGGCGGCATAGGAATCGCACCCGGAGCAAATATAAATTATGAGACCGGACACGCAATGTTTGAAGCGACACACGGGACTGCGCCGAAATATGCAGGTCTCGACAAGGTCAATCCTTCGTCACTGGCGCTTTCAGGGGAAATGCTGCTCAGGCATATCGGCTGGGGCAAAGCTGCCGACCTGATCATCCAAGGCACTGAAAGAGCCATTTCGGACAAGGTTGTGACCTATGATTTCGCGAGACTCATGACAGGTGCAAGGGAAGTGTCTTGTTCGGAATTCGCAAAAGCCGTTGTTGAAAGAATGTAAACAAATAGGTATATGTATATCCATGTTCAAGAACCGTCACATAATCACCGCCGTTGAAATAGGCACATCCAAAATATGCGTACTTATCGGAGAGGCCAACCTGCAGGGGCATATATCTGTCCTGGCTCACGGTGAATCTCCTGTTGAATCAGGTGTCGTGTGCAAAGGTGAAATCATAGACATGGACAGGGTGACAAGATGTCTTGACGAAGCCATAGAAAAAGCCGAATACGCTGCGGATGTAGACATAGACAGCAACAACCTTTACATATCCGTGACTGGAAGCCACATCCGATCAATGAAGGGTTCCGGACATGTCATTGTTTCAGGAGAAGGGCGCAGGATAGCACAGGAGCACATGGTAGAGGCGTTGCGCAACGCCACAATGGTTCCGATCCCGCCCGAATGCGTGATCCTGAATTCAGTTGACGGCAATTTCCTCATCGACGGACTGCGGAGGATAGCTGATCCGGAAGGGCAGATAGCGGATAAACTAGAGGCTTTCGCCCACATCATCTACGGCAACCGGAACTGTATTGAAAACTTCCAAGCCCCCCTCCGCGAACTCGGCTACGACGGGTCCATTCCGGTTTTCAGCGCCATCGCGTCCGCATCCGGGGTTCTCACCGACGATGAACTTAAGAACGGAATACTCATGATCGACATGGGTGCCGGCACTACCGAATACATGCTCTTCCACGATTCCGGAGCTCAGGCAAGCGGTATTCTGGCTGTCGGCTGCGATCACATCGCAAATGATATTTCCGTAGGGCTTGACCTTAACATCTCACTATGCAGGAAAATGGTCGTCGAAAACCAGTTCCACTCCAAAAAGGAACACGGACACGCCTTCATCGAGATCGAAGGAAGCATAGGATCACGGAAAATCCCCACCGTCTCAGTAGAAAAAATCGTGGATCTCAGGCTGCGGGAACTTTTCGGACTTATCCTTTCACAGCTGCAGTCAACAAGAATGCTGCCATTCATCGACCGGGGCATAGTACTCACCGGCGGGGGCGCCCTGCTTCCACAGGTGCGCGAAATCGCGGGTTCCGTGTTTGAGGCTCCTGTAAGGATTGGCACCCCAATAGATCTCAGCGGGTCGGTGACCAACCTGAAATCTCCTAAGTACGGGATGGTTTTCGGCCTGCTAAAATACGGGGACAGAGACAGGCAAATCAGGAAATCCGGTCCGGAAGGACCATCAGGAGCCTTTATAAAAAATATCGACAGGAGACTTATTTCAGCATCTCGCGATACGATGAGATGGCTGAAGAACGCGATAAAATTCTAGGATGCAAGATGAACAATGACTCGGACATAACAGCTAAAGCCGTAGTTCTTGGACTCGGGAACGCAGGAACAAAAATAGTCAAGGAGCTCTCACAGCTCAAGGGCTCCTCATGGCTCTCGATAGGTGCCGCCGACACCGATAAATCATCTCTGGAGCGCTGCGGCCTTCAAAACTCTTTTCCAGTGGGGTTCGAGTGGACGCACGGGACGGGCTGCGGCGGGAACGTGATAAAAGGCGAAAGGGCTTTCGCACATCCTTCGCGGACACGGATCATCGAATTCATTACAGGTGCCTCCCTTATGGTCGTAACCGGCGGTATGGGCGGTGGAACCGCGACCGCTGGCTGTTCAAGCATTGCCAGGGCGGCAAAAAAGCTGGGCATACCGTCCATATTCATAATCACCACGCCTTTCTCTTTTGAAGGACACAGCAAGAGGGAGACAGCGGAATCCGGAATAAAAATGCTCCTGACAGACGCGGACGTTGTCATATCAGTTCCAAACGATATCCTCTATTCTTCCATAGCTGCACACAGTTCCGCCGAAGATGCATTCAGGAAATCGGATGTTGAAATCGCATCGGCGGTGCTTGGAATAGCTGAAATCATAAGATGCGGGAACATACTTTCAGCAGATATCTCCGACTTTAAAAACATTCTCCAGAAACGTAAATCACTTTGCTGCCTGGGTCTAGGTTCTGCGGAAAGAAGCGAAGGCGAAAACTTCAGCCATCTCGCCATTGAAAGGCTTATGGCATCCCCCCTTCTCGGCGGAACCGAAAATATAAAGGAGGCAGACGCCATCATCCTCACCCTCACCGGCGGTCCGGAACTTAATATAGCAGAAATGAAACATTCCCTTGAAGCGGTTCAGCGCTATACCGAAAAAAACACGAAACTTATTGTAGGGGCAAACACAGATCCCCTATATGCCGGCCGAATACAGCTCACACTTGTCTCCATACGGTACGAGTTTTCCCCGGATGCCCCCGAGGAGTTTTCAGATGTTGCGGAATTCCAGGAACAACTGGCGTCAGACCAGCCCGAACTGCCTCTTCTCCCAGTTTCGAAGGGCATCTTCACGAACACGTCAAGAAACATCTCATCATCCCAGGATCTTGACATCCCCACGTTCCTTCGCCAGGGGGTTCATCTCGATAAAGGCAGACAATGATGCCCTTGGCCAAACTCTCTTCAATGACTGCAATATTGCTCCTTCTCTGTTCCTGTCATGAAAAAAACACCGTGATCCCTGAAGTAGACGGAGCCTACGCATTCAAAAAAGTCTCTGAGATTTATGAGATTGGCCCCAGGCCAAGCGGTTCGGAAGGCGCAAGAAAGACAGCCGACTTCATAAGGGGCGAGATAATAAAACACGGTCTCTCGCCGGAAACAGACGAATGGGTTGAAAAAACACCCTCCGACACCGGTGCCGTATTCAGGAACATAACGGTTGTTATCCCTGGTGAAAAGACCGACTTCATCATAATTGGAAGCCATTACGACACAAAGAAAATTGAAACCGTACCCGGATTCTCCGGAGCAAACGACGGCGCCTCCAGTTCCGGACTTCTACTTTCTCTGATTCTGGCGGCAAAGAACAACATTACACCTCCGCCACTGACACTGAAGTTTGCATTCCTCGACGGGGAGGAATGCGTTTACCAATACAACGACAACGACGGTCTGTTCGGAAGTAGGCACATGGCCTCCAAACTCAAAGAGACGGCGAAGATTTCGAACTGCAAAGCCGTAATCATCATAGACATGATCGGTGATATGGACCTTAAAATTTCAATACCGGCGAACTCCAATCCGGCGCTGGCGGATAAAATCATTGAAACTGCCAAGGCAATGAACCTGGGGAAATATTTCACAAAGTCAAATATCAGCATAATAGATGATCATACCCCTTTCCACAAACTGGGAATACCCGCCGTAGACATCATCGATTTCGAATACGGGGAGAACAACAGGTTCTGGCACACGCAAGCAGATACAATTGATAAAATCTCACCCGACAGCCTGAAAATAACCGGCGACGTTGTCCTAGGGGTTCTCTACAAACTGAAGTGATATAATTTGGTTGATGGCAATTTTCTTTGATTTTCTTATTTTTTGAATTTGTCTTGCTTGATTAAGTAAGATATACTATAAAAGTAAGTTCAAAGTCCAAAATATCGGAGGTTCAATATGGTTCAGTTACTGCAGAGTCTTGGAGTTGGAGGCATGATTGCGTTAGTGTGCATGGCGATCGCATTGATAGGGATGATCGTATGCGCAAAGAAACAATCCACCGTGGCAATTGCAAAACCGATGGCCGTAATCCTTATGATTGTTGTTATCATATGCGCCATAACGATACTCATGAAAACAGGCGTTCTCGGCGATCAAGGGACACGTAAAATCATAGAGAATGAACTTACATATGCCAAAGCCGGCTATTTCATGCTCGGCAAAGAACTGGCGGCAACAGCTCCAAATTCTAAAACCCTTCTTATCGTTGAAAAATCCAGAGCCAACGACGAAAGGACTCCTGCTTTAATCCAAGCCTTTAAAGACGGCGCCGCAGGCAAACTGACTATCGCCGCCATGGCAACCCCCACGGTCACATGGCCCGAAGGCCGTCAGCCGAAACCTGAAGAAATGGACATGATGCCCATGAACGAAATGTTGAAGGCAAAGGACTACAACGATGTAATAAACAAACATCCCGACTGCAACCTGATTGTCTCTTTCATTGGACTTCCGATGGATGTAGAAGAATTGAATGTATGGACTTTGCCACCTGAGAAGCGCCCCAAACTCGGCTTAATAAACTGTGCGTACCACAACTTGAAGAATGCGATTAAGTCAGGTGTTGTAGTTGCAGTAGTGGGCATAAACCCAACAGCTAAATTCGATGAGCAGCCGGCACCCAGAGACCCGAAAGCCGCATTTGAACGCAGGTATATCCTTATAACTCCTGAAAATGTCGTTAAGATATCTGAAACCTACAAGAATATGTTTGAAGCGGCAAAATAAGCAGCTTATTGCAGCTTATAAAATTACAGGAATAATAATCAAAACATACAGGCGCTGCAGGTTCACTGTAGCGCCTTTTCATTTAATATGAAGAACCACTAAAATTATACCCGGCAAGCCAAGGTTATCATCATGAAATTTGATTTCACAAAAATGCATGGAGCGGGAAACGACTTTATCGTCGCATTCGACGCTTCGGAAAAATGGCCACGCGCCACGGATGCAATCAGAAATCTCTGCAACCGTAAAAGAGGGATAGGCGCCGATGGGCTCATCCTTCTTTCACACAACCCCGACAAGAAAATACCATTCAAGATGGTTTACTTCAACAGCGACGGCTCTGTCGCCGGAATGTGCGGCAATGGGCTGCGCTGCGCTGCTCTCTTCTGTTACAGCAATCTCGAGTCAGGCAAACATTTGAAAATAATGACAGCATCAGGCCCGCTTGAAGCGTCAATCCTTTCAAAAAACACTGTAAAGGCAAAAATCCCGGTGGCCGGGGAATTCCGCAAGGTTGTGATTGACGGAGAAGAAATGTATTTCGGAAACACAGGCGTTCCTCACCTGGTTAAGCATGTCAAAGACATTGACAAGGTAAATGTGACAGGGGAAGGCGTAAAACTCAGGCATCATAAGTTTTTCGCTCCCGCAGGAACCAATGTCGACTTTATTTCACTTCCTCCAAAGGAAACAGTCGCTCCCTTCCGGATCCGTACCTATGAAAGAGGTGTTGAAGATGAAACTTCAGCCTGCGGAACAGGGATCACGGCTTCCGCGGTATGTCTTTTGAAATTCTTCAGGAGGAAACCTCCTTTTGAGTTTATTACGCGAGGAGGGGACATTCTCAAGGTTGAATTCTGCGAGTCTGATAATATTTTAAATACCCCCGCGACTGCATATCTTACTGGACCTGCAGTTGAAGTGTTTTCAGGTACAATCATAATTTGAAAGGTGATATTTATGGAACTCAAAGGAGTTTACACGGCAATCGTAACACCCTTTTCCGAGGGAAAAGTTGACTTTAAAAAACTCATCCAGCTTGTCAACATTCAGATTGAAGCCGGAATTGACGGCATTGTTCCAGTCGGAACCACCGGGGAATCACCCACTCTCTCAGTTGAGGAACATATTGAAGTAATAGAGAAAGTCATCAATACTTCCCGCGGCAGGTGCAAAGTGATCGCAGGAAGCGGCGCAAATTCCACGGAAGAGGCCATATACCTTACGAAAAAGGCTAAAACCGCAGGTGCTGATGCCACTCTCCAGGTGACACC
The DNA here is from genome assembly GCA_964540865.1 of uncultured Victivallis sp. Taxonomy (GTDB): domain Bacteria; phylum Verrucomicrobiota; class Lentisphaeria; order Victivallales; family GWF2-50-93; genus GWF2-50-93. Next base: position 7,080 of record CAZION010000127.1, on the reverse strand, counting down.
TTATTACAACAAACCAACGCAGGAGGGCCTTTACAGGCATTTCAGCGCCGTCGCCGAAAATGGCGGACTTCCTGTCGTTCTCTACAATGTGCCCGGAAGATGCGGAGTTCCCATCGCTATTGAAACGATCGCACGCCTGTCGGCGAATGAAAACATTGTCGCAGTCAAAGAAGCCGGTGGAAGCGTTGAAAGAGTGAGCGCAATCCTTGACGCATGCAATATAACGGTTCTCAGCGGTGATGACGCCCTGACAATCCCCATGATGGCCGTGGGGGCAACGGGAATAATCAGCGTAGTTTCAAACCTCATACCAAGGGAAATCAAAGAAATGGTCGATGCCTTCGCATCCGGTGATTTTGCAAAAGCAAAGAAGCTCCATATGAGGTTTTATCCGCTATTCAGGGACATGTTTATCGAAACAAACCCCATTCCAATAAAAGCGGCAATGGCCGAAAAAGGGCTCATCAGGGAGGAATACAGGCTTCCGCTATGCCCTATGGGCGAAAAAAACAGAGCCATCCTCCTGGATGCCATGAAAAAATCAGGCGTACTGTAGAATTGTTTTCATGTCCTCGCTGTAGAGCCTACTGCAACAAACTAAGCCAATAGCTTAGGGAACCGTGATTTTCAACTTTCAAAAGGTGGCGCCATCATGACAGACAGGGAAGCCTACATAATCCTTAATATAATAAGCGGGATCGGTCCGGCCAGAGTCAAGTCGCTCTGCGGACATTTCGGTTCTGTTTCAAGCGTTCTCGAGGCATCCACTGGAGAACTAAAGTCCGTACAGGGAATTGGAAGCACTCTGGCGGAGGCTATTTCAGCCTGGAAAAGCCATTCTGACCATGAATCTGAAATACTGCTGGCGGAAAGGGCGGGAGTTGAGATCATCACACTGGCAGACGATGAATATCCATCAGTACTTAAGGAGGTGCACGATGCCCCTCTATGCCTTTATGTAAGGGGGCAGATGCCGTCCGACAACGATTTCATGCTTGGGGTGGTGGGTTCAAGAAGAATCACAAATTACGGGCGATCAATGTCAGAACACCTGTCAAGGGCGGCGGCATATGCTGGATGGACCGTTGTTTCCGGACTCGCCTATGGAACTGATGCAGTGGCGCACAAAACAGTGGTTGAAGCCGGAGGCAGGACAATCGCCGTACTCGGTGGTGGTCTAGCCCGTATTTTTCCGCAGGACCATATTCCGCTTGCAAAAAGCATAATAGAAAGCGGAGGAGCTGTAATCAGCGAATTTCCGATGGAATTCGCTCCAAACCGGCGCTCCTTCCCGATGCGAAACAGAATTATTTCCGGACTTTCCAAAGGTGTAATTGTAATTGAAGCCGGAACTACAAGCGGAGCATTGATAACCGCGAAATTCGCATTGGAGCAGGGACGTCTGGTTTTTGCAGTTCCCGGGCAGGCCGACAATCCCCAGGCAAGAGGGTGCAACTCACTCATTAAGCAGGGGGCAAAACTTACAGAGAACTTCGATGACATCATTGAAGAATTCGAGTTTCTCCCCGAATTCTTCCGGCACCCCAATCATAATATCGTTGATGACCATGATGTTATAAATGAAAGTGAGCAATCCAGCTTGAAACTTTCGGAAGATGAGGGCAGAATAATCGGCCTTTTAAAGAACGGAGATGCAAGCGCCGATTCACTAGTTGCAGAAACAGGCATGGGCGCCGGAAAACTTCTCTCCCTTTTGATGAAAATGGAAATGAAAAAACTTATTTCGCAACTGCCGGGAAAAAGGTTTTCATTGAGGAAATAAATCCATTGCCAGTCTCGTCCCGCGGCAGAAATCTTTAATTCTGGAACCTTAATTATGTCTGATGGAAAAAAAGTCGTTATCGTTGAATCCCCCGCTAAGGCAAGGACGATCGGTCGTATCCTCGGAAACGGATACCACGTCCTCGCGTCCATGGGACATGTGCGTGACCTTCCCGAACGGACACTCGGTGTTGACATAAAAAACAATTTCACTCCAATCTATCAGGAGACAAAAAAGAAAGTCATACAGGATCTCAAATCCGTGTCCCGCGATGCTTCTAACATATATCTTGCATCCGATCCAGACCGTGAGGGTGAGGCGATTGCGTGGCACCTCATGGAAGCCTTGAAAAAATCCACCAAGGCTCCTTTCAGCCGAGTTGTTTTCCATGAAATCACACGAAGCGCCGTAAACAACGCGTTCCAGCATCCAGCGGACATAAATATGAATCTTGTGGACTCCCAGCAGGCAAGGAGAATACTTGACCGTCTCGTGGGATACAAAGTCAGCGAAATCCTCTGGTCGAAAATTGAAAGGGGGATAAGCGCCGGACGCGTACAGTCGGTAGCCCTGAGAATAGTCTGCGAAAAAGAACGTGAAGTTCTGGCCTTCCAGCCGCAGGAATACTGGAATCTTACAGCCAATCTTGAAGTCGAACCTGAGGGCAGCGGGAAGAAATATCAGGCGAAACTCTTCCAGATTGACGGCAAAAAGGCTGAAATCACAAGCGGCGAGGAATCTGGCAAGGCGATTGAATCCATCCGGAATGCAAATGATTTCAGGATTGCAAACAATGAAATAAAGCCCCGCAAAAGGTATGCCCCTGCTCCTTTCATAACCAGCACCCTTCAACAGGCCGCCGGACCGGCGCTGAGATTTTCAGCAAGTCACACTATGAGGATAGCGCAGCAGCTCTATGAAGGTGTCGATCTCGGCTCCTCCGAACCCGCAGGTCTCATAACCTATATGAGAACAGATTCATTCACCATCGCAAAAGAAGCCCAGGAGGCCTGCCGTTCCTACATCACTTCAAATATCGGTTCCGAATACCTCCCCGATACGCCGAACTTCTTCAAAAACGCAGGCAGGGCCCAGGAAGCTCACGAAGCAATACGCCCCACAGATGTTTCGAGGACGCCTAAGGAGCTCGAGCCGTATCTATCTCCAGATCAGTTGAAGCTCTACACTCTCATATGGAAACGTTTTATCGCAAGCCAGATGAGGCCTGCGGAACAGAAAGTCACAACAGTTGACACCTCCATATCCGGTTCCGATGGCAGGAATTTCATTTTCAGGACGACTGCCACGGAAACCGTTTTCGCAGGGTTCCTGAAGATCTATGATTTCCTAGACCGGGACAAGGATGACAAGTCGGCCGATGACAGCTCCGAAGACGACGATTCCATTCCGACAACTTCCCTTTCAGAGCTTATCAAAGGCCAGAAAGTACTGCTTCTCGATTCAAAATCAGAACAGAAGTTCACAGAACCTCCTCCCAGGTTTTCCGAATCCATGCTTATCAAGGCCCTTGAGGCCAATGGAATCGGAAGACCTTCCACATACGCCACAATCGTAAACACAATCCAACAGAGAAAATATGTCGACAAGCTAAAAGGGAAACTGATTCCGACAGTGCTCGGCTTCAAAGTGAATGACTTCCTTGTGGCAAACCTGGGCAATCTTTTCCAGATAAGCTTCACGGCGGAAATGGAACTTAAGCTTGACAAGATCGAGGAAGGGGAAATCCAGTGGCAGGCAATGCTTGAGGAGTTCTACAAGAGCTTTGCGACATGGGTTGGCGAAGCAAAGACTCTAGGCTCACCTGAAAAAGAAAAAGCAGAGAAGGCTATTCATCTTTTTGACACCGTGCAAAACTGGAAGGCTCCTGAAAAGAAAGCCCGTAGAACCTACGACGACCACAAATTCCTTGAATCCATAAAAGGTCAGTTCGAGAAAAACGGGGTGATATCTGAAAAACAGTGGGGAGCCATACTGCGACTCGCATTCCAGTATAAGGAACAGATTCCCGACTACAACCTGAAAATGACAGAACTGGGGGTCAATCCAGACGCAGCGGATGCAGCTGCTAAATCCATTGCACAGGCTGAAGACGCGGCAGATCCAAGGACACCGGCGGAAAAGACCGCTGAAATGGAAGTATTCAAGGAATTGCTTACTGTTCTTAAGTCGGTAAAAACCGCCGATCCGGAGACTGAGCGCAGGCGCGGCGGCAGGAAATTCGACGACAAAAAATTCATTGTCTCTATCAACAACCAGCTTGAAGACGGCAGAATACTGTCGGAAAAACAGGTTAACGCCATAAAGAAACTCACAGTGAAATATAAGGATCAGATACCTGATTTTGAAAAACTGTCCGCAAAAATGAACCTGACTGAAAACGCCGCCAGAGCCGGAACAGGAAGCGCGCCTGCATCGAGTGCAAACACAGAGGAAATAAAAAAACTGATTGATCAGCTTGGCGGGATTACGGAATGGGAAAAGCCAGTAAAAAAAGGTTTCAGGACATTTGACGACAAATCATTTTACGGCTCTCTTTCAAAACAGTTCTCAGCAAAGAATAATCTGTCCGAAAAACAGGTTGCAGCTTTGAAGAAAATTGTTGGAAAATATATAAAAGAGTAAAATAAATGAATTAAATTTGTCTTTTGTATTTTCAGCTTTATATTTAACCTTTCTGTTTAAATATCAATTTGTTATGAGACTAGACAATCCACCGGCGAGGCTATGAAATATGATGGTTTATCAAAATTTTTCAATATTTCTGCAAACTTGAACTGGACAGTTTGCATATTACCTATTATCTTTTACGCCCTGTTTTCCGTGCTACTTGCTGATGACATAAAAACTGATGCAAAACCGCTGAAAAACAGTAGGATGAAAATGAAGGATGGCATCACCGATGATGCTGTTAACTTGGCAGAACTTGAAGCAGCCAGAAGAGAAACAGAAATGCTGCGGAAAGAACTTGCAGATGTTCTTTTAAAAAGTGAAGAGATTTATAATTCTTATCTGCGACTGCAGTTGAGCGTTGCATCAACCGTGGCAAATTCCGAAAGGAAAAATGTTACGGAGGAAGAACTAAAGGCACTTGAATCATTTGCGAACATCCGCAAGGAGATAAATGGCCTGGTGGGCAAAACGAGGGAACTTACACAGTACATCGGAACTGCACTAGAAGAGAAAGATTTGACCGAGACAGACAAGATTAGACTGAAGTTCAAGCTGGATGATTTAAAGTCTACAGCGGAAAGGCTGAACGCGCTGACGACCTCTCAGGAATCTAAAGAGAAGTCGGATAAATGCAGAATCCTGGCAGTAAATGATAAGCTCCAGCTAGCGATATTGGATGCGGGGACTACAAACGGGGTAAATACCGGACTAATATGGCGAATGACAGCAAGGAATGGCAGTCCGGCGAGATTGAAGGTGATTGCGGTAAGACCCTTCATATGTGCGGCAATGGTTCTTGAAGGAGATTTCAGCTCACTTGCTCCGGGAATGCCGGTGTCAATAGGCGACAAGTAAAATTTGTTTTAAATATTTATAGTTTAATAAATAAACAGGAAAGCCACGATTGTAAAATGGAAATACATGCGATAACAAAATATTCGAGAGTGTCCCCGTCGAAAGGGAACGATGTTGCACATCTTCTTAGGGGGAAGAACGCCGTGGAGGCGCTGATAATGCTTGACCTTGTCCCAAGGAAGTCAGGGGCAATACTTGCAAAAACACTCCGCTCGGCAATAGCGAACGCCGAAAACAATCTCAGTCTCAAACGTGAAAGCCTTTTTATAAAAACTGCGACAGTATGCCCTGGACCGATGTTCAAGAGATACCGCGCAAAAGCTAGAGGAATGGCTGGACGCATACGCAAACGCACGAGTCACTTTACAATAGTGCTTACTGACGAAAAAGTCTAAGGAAAGGAAGTTTAAGGTGGGGCAGAAAGTAAATCCAATAGGATTCAGGGTAACAGTAAACAAAAACTGGGATTCACGGTGGTTTACCAAAAAAGCCAATTTCGGGAACTGGCTTCATGAAGATCTGAAAATCAGAGAATTCATCAAGGGAAAATACTACAACGCGGCAATAGCAAGAATCATGATTGAAAGATCCGCAAACAGAATACGGATTATCATATACACTGCGCGTCCAGGACTTCTTATCGGGCCGAAAGGCGCAGATCTGGAAAACCTTAGATCATCAGTATCACAGCTTGTTGTTTCAAGGGACATTATCGTGGACGTCAAGGAAATTCAGAATGCTGAACTTAACGCCCAGCTTGTTTCTGAAAGCATAGCAGCTCAGCTTGTACGCAGAATAGGGTTCAAGCGGGCTATGAAAAAAGCAATTCAGACAGCTATGGATCTCGGCGCGCTCGGCGTCAAGGTGCAGTGCTCCGGTCGACTTGGAGGAGCGGAACTTGCCCGTACTGAACAGTACAAGGAAGGCAAAGTTCCCCTGCATACGCTTCGCGCAAATATTGACTATGGTTTTGCCGAGGCGAACACTACAGCTGGAAAAATCGGAATTAAAGTTTGGATTTGCCATAAAGAGGCAGTGGAGGAAATAAATCATGCCGTTGATGCCAAAAAGAGTAAAGCACAGAAAAATTCAGCGCGGTAGTATTGCCGGGCTTGCAAAAAAATGCAATAAGCTTGATTTCGGGGAGTATGGTCTTCAAGCTTTGGATCGGACTTACATCACGAACAACGAGATCGAAGCCGCGCGTGTCGCGATTAACCGTCATCTCAAACGTCGCGGTAAAGTCTGGATAAGGATGTTCCCAGATAAGCCTGTCACAGCTAAACCACTTGAGACACGTATGGGAAAGGGAAAAGGAAATCCAGAAGGCTGGGTTGCCAGAATAAAGCCTGGAAGAGTTCTTTTCGAAATCAGCGGATGCGGGGAGACGATTGCAAGGGAAGCACTATACCTCGCATCAACAAAGATCAGTATTCGCTGTAAATTCCTATCAAGAGCTATTCACTAAAATAAAATTATAAACGGAATAACCGGACAATTATGAAAGCCAAAGAAATAAAGCAGATGACGAAGGAAGAACTCGAACATTCAATTGACGAACTCTTGAGGGAAAGACTCAATCTTCGCGTTCAGGCCAAGACGGGACAGCTCCAGAATAGCGCCAGGATATTTCATATCAGGCGTGATATCGCCAGGATCAAAACAGAATTAAGAAGCCGGGAATTAACCGGAAAATAATAAATCCATATAAAACCGAGAAGTGAATATGCCTGAGGAAAAAACTGAAATTA
>CAZION010000126.1:0-19866 GCA_964540865.1 uncultured Victivallis sp. | reverse complement strand
ACTGCGTAAAAAGTCAAGTACCCGTTCAGTCTGCCCCGTTAACGACTGGTCATGTCCTATGGCATAAAGTTTCAATTGAACCCAGCAACGGTATAAAAATACATAAGCCTGCCCGTGGACACCGTCCTTACGTCCAAGGACAATGTCTTTTTTCCATTCTGTCAGACCGAAAATACCGACGGCGTCCTTATACTTGCAATTTCCTGTCACATTATAGAGATCGAGCATCGCCCATTCAAAACCAAGGGCACAGAGGTCGATGCAAACTGCCGTATCACCGCTTTTAATATGATACATGCTGGCAACCGTTTCCGCAGTTAATTTAGACAAGGTATAGTCGGCAGCCGCGATTCCTGATTTCAGGGAATCTTCGCTGCCGAAATATTTATAATCGGCAATTAAAGACCGGATAAGATAAGATGTTTCATGTAAATCCCATAAGAGCCCGACTCGCTTTTCCGGAGTATAGCTCCCGATATATCCATCTACCGTCTGGGCACCGATCAATTCAGCAAACAATCTGTTTTTCAGGCTTAATGCCTGTGCGTCCTGCGTGTAATAGGCAAAACGAACAAGTGCTTCCAGCGTCTTACCCAGCCCGACGTAAGATTGGTTGTCTATGTTTTTCCCCAGGAATGGAGCCATGAAATCGTGGTCATAATCAAGGGAAAACAGGTTTTTGCGTAAAGTAATATCATGACGTTTGCCGATGACGCCCCCCAGTATTGCAGATACAGGCAGTTTCTTTTTAAAATCATATTCACTCATATCTCTCTCCTGGTTCCGTGAAGGTCTTCCAGACCGTCACCCTTTCTTTGTATATTTGTTTTTAAAACATTTCATATGCATGCGGCATGCCGCCAGTGTTTTATTTCTTGACAGGAGGAAGCGATTCGCCACGCCTTATTGCCGGGTCTATTATTATTGTTTTCATCCTGAATTTGCGCCCGTTAATCCAGTCAAGGGTATATGACATCATCTGCTCGTGAGGAACCTCCAGCGTTGTCAGGGGTATGCTGAAATAATTGCTTTCCGGCAGTCCGTCCCAGGAGATGAAAGCCATATCCTGCGGAATTTTCACGCCTCGGTCCAGCAGATATTTTATTACCACCAGCGTAGTATGGTCATCATTCACGTAAACAGCCTTCCTCGTCCCCGGTTCAAACAGTTTGAGAAGTTGCACTGCAATGTTCTCGCCTGTCTTCAGCAGGGAGTTAAAGTTGATGAAATCATAAGTCTCAACCCTGTAGCCGCGTTTTCCATCAATGGTTTCTGCAACACGCTGATTCCAGCCCTGCGGGATGACCAGATTCTTATATCCCGCGTCTATTATATAGTCAGCTATTTTTTGACGCGCATGGTCACGGTTAAACCCAACGGCGATATTATTGCCAGGCTTCAGCATATCTCCGACCCTTATGCCTTCAAAAGGGAAATCATAAAGCAGGTATTCCATATCATTGAAACCGGAAATCGCATTCTTCCATGTGTCCAAATTGTTTTCATTGAATATATGCGCGATGAAAATGAGCCTCTTCACCCTGTAGATCCTGATAAATTGCATTGTCTCAATTATATTGCGTTCCGATACAGGCAGGACTATATAGCTCTTCTGGCTTTGCTCCAGTTCCTTTATCAACCGGAAAAAAGCCTGCTTATGGTGTTCGAGCGGATCCACCGGAATAATTACTGCAATCTCCTTTACTGTCTTCCCTTTCAGCGCAAGACCGAGAATATTGGGCTGAAACCCTTTTTCCCTGACATAGTCCAGGACTTTCCTGGCAGTCTCCTTCGAGATGCGTCTGCTCTCCCATTTGTTGTTGAGGATATATGAGACTGTTGAGCGCGAAAACCCGAAGTGTCCGGCTACTTCCTCCACTGTTTTTGGTGTTTTATTCATATTTTACAGGAAACCTTCATGTTAATGCTTGACACAAGTAGAGCATTGTGATATAATCTGAATGTACTACACATGTAGAGTGTAGCACTGCAAATATTCTTTGCAAGGGTAAAACAAATAAGAAAGGGGCTGAAAATGTTCAAAAAAAGCGTTTTATTGTCTGGAGTCCTGTTTTTTGCCGCCACGTCCTTCATCAGTGCGCAGGAAAACATCCTCCCCAACGGAGATCTGGAAAAATCGGATACCAACGGGTTTGAGAAATGGCAGTACAGGGGCTCCAAGTCATCCAATGTAGTGTATTCAATTGACAAGACATGCAAGCATGCAGGGAATCAGAGCGTAAAGATCACCTTTGATGAAAACAGGAAGCTTGCAGACGAAGGGTATATCATTCTGAGGGATCTCAAGAAAAAAGTTTTCAAGAGCGGCAAAAAATATAAATGGACCGGATATTTCAAGACAAAAGGCTTTGAAGGTGTGATTTCCTTAATATATTTTTACGTTGACAAGGATCAAAAAGAAACTTCTGGGGGAAGCACAAAATTCAATATATCCGAGGATGAGGACTGGACTAAATTTGAACTTGATTTCACAGTTCCGGCCGACCAAAGCATAGACCTGTACACCCACTGCAGCAGTGCAGGCGGTGGCGTTATATGGTTTGACAACATGACAGCCGTGGAAATCACTGATAAATAAAAAGGATTAATATCATGAGCTCTCTCGCAATTTTAGGCGGCCCTAAAACAATAACCTCACCTTATGAGGATATGTTCAAATGGCCCATTGTAACGAAAGAGGATGAGGACGCAGTACTGGAAGTTCTCCGCATGGGGCAAATGAGCGGAATAGAAATAACCAAGCAGTTTGAAAAAGAATTCGCTCAATGGATAGGTTCAAAATATGCCCTTGGTTATTGTAACGGCACGTCCAGTCTGATGGCAGCCATGTGGGCGTGCGGAGTAGGAATGGGAGATGAAATCATATGTCCAAGCATGACCTACTGGGCAAGCTGTACATCGGCGCTTTCACTGGGCGCTTCCGTCAACTTCGCCGACATTGACCCTGACACCCTCTGCATAAACCCTGATGATATTGCGCACCGCATCTGTTCAAGGACGAAAGCCATAGTGGTTGTTCATTATGCCGGGCATCCATGCGATATGGATCGGATCATGGAAATCGCGAAAAAGCACAATGTCAAAGTCATTGAAGATGTTTCCCACGCCCAGGGAAGCCTCTACAAGGGCAGAATGTGCGGGACAATCGGCGACATATCAGGCATAAGCCTGATGGCGGCGAAAAGTTTCGCGACCGGCGAGGCTGGCATTATGATAACAGATGATCTGAAGCTTTATGAACGCTGCATAGCATACGGACATTATGAAAGGACAGTGGTAACAAGGTACAGCTCAGTACCTGATTCCTCTTCCTCCAATAATGAACTGTCTAAGTTCGCCGGCATTCCGCTGGGCGGCTTCAAGCACCGGATGAACCAGACATGCTCAGCCATGGGCCGTGTCCAGTTGAAATATTACCCTGAACGTATAGCTGAAATACAGAAGGCGATGAATTATTTCTGGGATCAGCTCGGAGGACTCCCGGGAATTAAAGCGCACCGCCCGGAAAAGGGCTCAGGCTCAACCATGGGCGGCTGGTATAGCCCAAGGGGCCTTTATCGCAGGGAGGAGCTTGGAGGACTGAGCTGTCAGAAATTCACCGAGGCCCTGTACGCTGAAGGCATTGCAGTTTCGCCAGGGGCAAATGCACCATCGCATATGCACCCTGTGTTTCATGAAGCGGACATCTTGCACACTGGCAAACCTTCGATGATCGCTTTCGCCGAACGCGATGTTCGCCAAGGCAAAGGAACATTGCCGGTTTCTGAAAGCATATGTGAAATTGCTTTCGGAATCCCGTGGTTCAAACATTTAAACAAGGACGTAATAGACAAGTATGTGTCAGGATTCCGGAAAGTGATTGAAAATCATAAGGAACTCTTAAAACCATAGGGAGCTTGACGGATCATGAAAAACAAGAGCGACATCAGCTTCATCTTTGACAAGCTTATTGCCTGCGATCCTATGGTCAGGCAATATGATGCCCATGCCTGTGGGGATGATGCTGATGTCCATAATTTGACAAGTGAAATGCAGCGTCTCAATATTGCAAAAGCCATTGTACGGAACAATGACTGTTTAAGTACGGATCCGTACTTCTGCAATGATGTATTGATGAAAAATATCAGAGGAAGGGACAATTTGATACCTGCATGGTTCCTTACACCAGGAGGAAGCAGTCCCTCTTGCACCATAACAGATGTAATTGAAGAGATGCTGCGTTGCAATGTCAAGATCGCATGGACGGATCCGCTTGCCGGGAAATATGCCTTCAAATCATGGTGCTGTGAAGAAATGCTGAGTTCTCTTCAAGAGCACCTTATCCCTCTTCTGATAAGTTTTAAAAGTGTAAATCTGTCTGATTTGCATAATGTGATGACCAATTTTCCCAGGCTCAGGGTGGTTCTCCTTGACCTTCCAAGGACTGGTAGACAGCCCATGATTGAAGCGTTGCTGAAAGCACACACTGAACTTTATCTATGCTTCAGCACTTCCTTCGCCGTACATGGAGGATATAAGGATTTGTGCATGCGCTATGGCGATCATCGCTGGGTTTGGGGAATGTGCTATCCTTTTGCGGAAGGAGGCTCCGCCATAACAGGGCTTGTTTATTCAGGTCTCACTGAAACACAGATTAACGCGGTGGCTTTTAAAAATATCGAGATCCTATTGTCCGAGGTCAAAACATGAATGCCAATGACAACTTCAAGTTGAAAGCATTTGCAGGAAAACCCATAGACAACTGCATGGTCATAGATGCGCATGGGCATATAGGGCAATGCTGCGATTTCCCTTTGCATGACGCATCTTTGGGCAGTATAATCGAGACAATGGACAGGATTGGCATAGATGTGTTCTGCGCCAGCCCGCATCTGGTACTCAGCCCTTACGCCAAGGAAGGCAATGACATGTTGATTGCAGCCATCAAACAGTATCCAAAGCGTATTTTCGGCTATATGATAGCAAACATGAGCCGCACCGGGTCAATCCTCCCTGAACTTGAGAGATGCCTCAACGCCGGCTTGACCGCAGTAAAAATACACTCTCGCATTTATCCTTATTCACATCCTAACTATGATATTTTGTATCAATTCGCAGATTCCAACCATCTCCCCATACTCGCGCACACATGGGGAAGCGAGTTGATCGACCTCGAAAAGAATTTCGACAAATACAAGGGAATCAGATTCATACTCGCCCATGCAGGAGCAACCGACAAAGCGAATTATGCGAGAATCGCCAGAGAGTACCCCAATGTCTATCTTGAAACCGCTTGTTCACAATGCCCGAGAAGCCTGATTGAATACTTTGTGAATTACGGTATAGCCGATAAGGTATTGTGGGGTTCCGACATGACTTTCATGTCTGCGGAACATCAGATCGGGAGAGTTCTCTTCGCCGATATTCCAGAACAGGATAAGATGAAATTGCTGGGACTTAATGCGATGAGGGTTTTGGGCATTGCCGCAACTGGTAAATGAAACCTGAAAAAGGTGGGGAAATGAAGACTGGTTTTTCAAAACGTGAAATAAATCCGCCAATAGGAACTTCCATGAGCGGGTGGCCCGGCAGGGACAGGATGCATGGATGTGAAGGAATACATGATTCCCTCTACGTCAGGTCGCTTTACTGCAAACATGACAATAAGGAGATACTGATAATAACTTATGATCTTCTCTTTTTCAATCGGGCTGAAACTGACAGGTTAAAAGGAGCTATAGGCAGAAAAACAGGATTTACACCATGGCAAATATTGATAAGCACTTCCCACACTCACAACGGGCCCAAGGTTGGCACATTCCTGTATGATATTCCTGCAGATGAATCATACTTCTGCAAAATTGAATCGGAAACCCTTGTTTCAATCGAAGAAGCAATGAGAAATGCGGTCGAATCTACGGTGTGGGCTGGCGTTACCACCACGCGCATTCCCCTTAACAGGCGAAAGCCTGACGGCAACGGGAAAATACAATTTGCACCAAACACGGATGGTTCTGTTTGTAATTCCCTTCCTGTCTGCATGTTCAAAGATTTGAATGGAAAACCCATATCATTAATTTTCTCCGTGTCATGCCACCCGTCCATTTACTGCAATTTTGAAATTTCTGCCGACTATCCTGGCGTGGCAATGAATATCTTAGATGAATATATGGGTATCAATTCAAGCATGTTCTTGCAGGGATGCGGAGGTGACTCCAAGCCAAATATTGATGGGGCAAAAAGCTTTTCAGCCAAATCCTGGGATTGTGTGACCTGTGTTGGAAAAACAGTAGCGGATGAAGTTACAAGCTTTATTGGAAAAGGACGATTGGCCCAAGTAGCACCCAAAATTGTGTACGCATCTGCCGAAATGCACTGGCCGCTAATGCCCCATATCGGTAAGGAAGGCTTCCAGAAAGTTCTTGAACTGAATGAGTCTTTGACTTTAAAACATTGGGCTGAGTATATGCTTTCACTTCTTAACAGGGGGTACGATATACCCGGTGAAATCCCGATAACACTCCACGGAATTAAGCTTGGCGACGGCTTAAGATTTTTAGGGCTTGAGGGAGAAGCTGTTGCCGATCTTGGAAAACTTATAATGGATTTCTATAAATCCCCTGTAACATTTCCGTTAGGATATGCCAATGGCACACAATTGTATCTGCCCACGTCGGCAATGATATCCGAAGGAGGCTATGAAGTTGAAAGTTTTTCTGAATATAAAGTGCCTTCCCAATTAAAAGATGGTATGGAGAAAATTCTAATGGAAAATCTCAAGATGCTGGAACAAAAAGGGATCAACTGAATTATCACATCATTAATCGTGAAGTTATACCATCTAGGTCAATTTTAAAACCAAACAGGAAAGAGCTGCAACATGAAAACAGCAATGGGCCAGAAGACAAATCCGTGGACAGAACCGATGGCAAGAAAAAACCATAACCTATTAGCCTTCACATTAATAGAACTTTTAGTCGTCATAGCAATCATCGGGATTCTTGCTGCAATGCTCCTGCCGGCACTGAAAAACGCAAAAGATATTGCCAGCAGAGCTGCATGCAAGAATAATTTAAAAACCATCAATACCGCTTTCAACATGTATTTCGATGATTATAATGACTATATAGTGCCTTTTAAAATTGGGGGTCTCGATGTCACCACCTACACGCCCCCCTACTACTGGTTCGGAAAACTCAATGATTATATAAACAAAGAAAAAGTCTTTACCGAATGCCAGGAAAATATGGGAAGAACTTCAACTTTCTATTATACTGATATCGCCTATGGGGCTAACCAGAGAATACTTCGCCCTCCACCTGAATATTACAAGGTATCTGATATAAAACGTCCAGATGCAAAGATATTGTTTGGAGACAGCGCAAGCATGGCGCAAAATGCCAGTTACCGTGGAAGTGAAATAAGGGAAAGACTAACTCCCATAGCCACAGGGTATCCGGATTTCAGGCACACAAAAGCTGCTAATTTCGCTTACGCAGACAGCCATGTTGATGATAGGAAGGAAACGCTCAAGGTTGTTGCAGGGGAAGTCGTCTTCACTTATTGGGCAAATTTTTATAGATCTCAATATGATCAGTATTTACAATAACTATTGTCAAATAAATTAAAGTAAGGAAATCCATGGAAAATAAATTTATCACTCATGCTTTCTCGGCGGCAGTCACAATCATTTTACAGCTTTCCATCGCCGGATGTACCGACTCCGTCAACAAGCTACAGCCTGTGCAACCCGAAAAAAAAACGGTGCCACAAGTTTCCACTGAAAAATCATTTTCCTTTCAAGGTGAAATAACATTGCCACGCATGAAGATAAATAAAGACGATGAAGATGTTTATGGGGTGGAATACGAAGCGTGCTCGGAAAAATCATCAGCCACAAGACCTACCCATATCCGGCTTTATGGGGCTGACGGCAAGATGATTGAGAGTTTAGCCCTGGACTCCAAATACGGGGAGATTGTTTTAAACACCAAGCCTGAATGGCAGACAGGCCGCGTGGAATTCATGTCAAGGAAAGGCACATGCGAAGCGGACATCATCTTTAATTCCATGGACAAAATTGAATTGAAAAAACTCCGCCTTGTCAAGGGCGGATTCCAGCCGAATTCCATATTCAAGCCGGCCCCTTATATCTCCTGGATAAATTCTCTGAAACCCAACATGGAATATGCCCAGGAAAATCTTCTCATGAAAAAAGATGCTGAAATCAATCCACGGGAAAAAAGGACTAACTCCATATGGTTCTACTGGCTCAAGCATATAGTCGTGTCACCTGAAACAATCGCCGGCCTCAAGGATGACGTATCACCATACATGAAGCTGTCCGTCAAGGAACTCATTGCGCTCATGCCTGACAAACGTCCATTCAATTTCTCCTATGGAGGAGACAGGAAGCCAGATGAATTCTCCTGGACCCCTTCCGCCCCGGACATGATAAAAGATAAAAACGGGGAAGTTTTTGATTTCAAAACAAAATATCCCGTAACAGGCTATGAAAAAGCCATCGGAGTGGACGGAAAAACATCTGAATACGCATATCATGAATCCGGTAAATCAGATGGCAAATATGGGAAATACACCATTAACAACCGTATTTATCTGGATCAGTTCCTTGAAACAGTCAAATTACGCGAACTCTGCCGCACCGCCTATAACATGTCTGTCCTATATAAGGCAACAGGAGAAAAAGACTACGCATTGAAATCCGCCGCAATAATGTGGGCGTTATCAAGCAAAGTATACAGCTGGCCTGTTTTCGGAAGAAAAGGAAATGCTCCCCTGTCTTTTATGAAACCGGACAGTTATTGCTATGATGAATGGATGGCTTTCATATTGTCATTCGCCAATCTTGACGAACACAATGAAGTATCCTGGTACATGTGTGCCACATACACACTTATATGGCCAGCTAGGAATTTTGACATGATCAAGACGGCTCCGGATTCAGTATGGAAGGAACTGTCTTCAGACACATCAAAAGATCCTAGGGCTGACATAGCCGAAGCCCTTTTATACATGGCCAAGCAATCCCTTAAAAAAGATGCTTACATGAGGAATTCCCCATGGAATTTCTATCATAACACTTTAGCTGGGCAGCTAAAAGGTCTCTCTGAGATCGGACAGGCCGTGGGCTGCCCGGATCTTGTTCATTACTCAGTCATGAAGGCCGATGCCACATTGAAACACACTATGACCGCTGATTACATGTTCCCTGAAAGCCCGAGTTATCTTGAGGAATTGCTGGCAGGCTTTAATTTACATTTTGAGCTTTTGACCGGTTATTCAGATCCCAAAGGCTACATGTGTTCTCTGGACAGTACCAGGTATGACAATTTCAAAAGCGAAAAATATATCCCTTTCTTATTTAACGGAAATAAAGTCCTGAGCAGGCTAAAATATCCGGACGGGACATTTACGACATTCCATGACACATGGAGCAACACCACGGCACCGCTAAGTGAACAAAGACTTGAGGATGCCACGAGAACCTCGACGGAGTCATATCTGCTCCCCGATTTCGGACATGCCATCCAAGGCCGGGGCGCGGACTCAGACTGCATCGAAAGCCATTTACATTATTCGTTGTCATCTACACACCTGCACCTGGACATGCTGAACTTCACCTTATGGGCGTACGGCGATGAACTTGCCTCTGACATAGGATATTCCCACCTAGGGCTTTACCGCTATGAGACTTCTGCGCATAATCTTGTCGTTATAAACGGCACCAACCAGGAAAATGTCACAAAGGAGAGAGGGGATCTTCTGGCATGGTATGACGAACCGGGGGCAGCTCAAGTAATGCAGGCAGCCCAGGGAGGAATCAGTCTTCCTTACAAGATGGCGGAAAAGTATCGCAGATCTGTAATTACAATACCGTTTGCTCCTGGCAAGGACGCGGTAGTGGACATATTTGAAGTCAAAGGCGGGAACCGTCATGAATGGATGGCAAACGGCTGCGCTGATTATGCCCAGACCGTAAAAACAGATCTGGAGACAGTCAAGACCCTCGACAATCTCGCTGATGATGGGAAGGCGGTAACAAAACAGTTGCAATCTACTACGGGCGGTCTGGAATTGATTTCCGGAAAAAAATCCGCGCATTACGGCGCGTTCAGGAATGTGAAGGTTTGTGAGAATAAAGCTCCGTGGCAAGTCACAATGGAAGCTGCACCAGCTGTTCCAGAAGGAACTCCTGGCGCAGGGCCGAGGGCTGTTTCGAAAGATGAGAAACCCGGACTGCGGATCAACTGGCTGTATCCGAACGATGGACAGGTGTTCATTGCCGAAGCGCCACGCAACCGTTATTCAAAAGAGACCGCAAACGAGAAAGCCGCAGAAGATGCATGGCCCACCCAAACCATGCCTAAGATTATTGTACGGAAGGATGGGGAGAATATTGAGAGCCGCTTTGTCGCTGTCTGGGAGCCTTTTATGAAAACGCCCTGGCTGACAAATGTGAAACTGCTGAAAGACATTCCCACTGAAAACGGGACCGGTGTTTACATGGAAGGGAAAAACGCCTCGGCAACAGTGCTCTACCGCATTCCTGAAAAAAATATCACTCTCGAGACCGGGAAAATATCGTCCGATGCCGTGTTCACCATTTTTAAAAACATATCCGAAACCAAATCAATAAGCATATATCATGGGACAAAGGTGACCGTTGATAATTTGAAACTTGAAATCGCCCCCTCCCCTCAATTCCCGGTTATCGGACAAGGCGCTGACAATGGTGAACCATATTTGACAGTGAAGGGCAAACTTGATGGATATCCTGTCAAGCCCGAAGACCAGCCGCATGGCGGCAAGTTCATTCACTTTATCCAAACAAATAATTGCAGCAGATGGCTACCTTTGAAAAGGGTCGAGCAGAATCCCGACGGCACCTGTAAATTGGTGTTCTCAAGAGATCCCGGATTTTCCTATGATGGCAAGAATAAAACCTTGGTTGAGAAATTTTTCCCATTCAGGATTTTACAGGGAGATGCCTCTGTTGAACTGCCATCAACCCTCAATATGAGCTGGGCACCCGCGGCTGCAGGCAAATTGACATTTAACATCACCCAGAATACTGATATTACGTTAGCTTTATCAGGCTTCAAAAACATAAAATCAGCAAAATTAAACAATCCCCTGAAAAAAGAGAATATCGATTTACCGATGTCAAAAACAGGCGACGGCATACTGGTAAGCATCCCTGTCAATCTGACAGGTAAAGGGAAGAGTTCCATAATAATTGATGTGGAATAAACAATGATTAGACCTGGGATATGCAGCTTAACGCTGGCGAAAAACAGTGTTGATGAAATAATTGCGGTGGTAAAGGAAGCCGGACTTCAAGGCATTGAATGGTGGGGTAAAGACCATGTACCGCACGGAGACATTGCAACTGCGGAGAAGGTAAAGTTACTGACAGAATCCGCAGGGCTCAAGGTTTCATCCTACGGCTCCTATTACCGGGCTGGAGTCAGCGAAGCGGAGGGATTGAGTTTTTCCAGTGTGCTTGATACCGCAGTCGCGCTCGGCGCACCTACTATCCGTGTCTGGGCCGGCAATCGCAATTATGCCGACGCGGACAAGAGTTTCATCTCACAGATAATTGCCGACACGATACGTATCGGCGATATGGCCGCCAAGGCCGGGCTATCAGTAACATTCGAGTTTCACGGCGGATCCTTGACTGATCGGAACGAGACAGCGATTCGTTTCGCCGGACAGATTCCACATCCGGCAGTCTTCTTTTCCTGGCAGCCATTGCTCGGATATGACGTCGGGCATTGCCTGTCCGGACTCGAAGGGCTCCTGCCACGAA
The DNA here is from genome assembly GCA_964540865.1 of uncultured Victivallis sp. GTDB lineage: Bacteria > Verrucomicrobiota > Lentisphaeria > Victivallales > GWF2-50-93 > GWF2-50-93. Next base: position 8,030 of record CAZION010000126.1, on the reverse strand, counting down.
TCAACACCGTCCATGTCTTTCATTGGACTATCGGCTCACATGGGACTGATACTGGGGTTTTACTTAGACATCCGCTCGCTGATGGAATGGACCGGTGGGATAAATATTTCCAGACGGTAAGTATCTCCGGGCGCAACCATTTCGCATTGCTTGAGTTCGTCAAAGACGATTCTCCTGAACAAGTCATTGCAGATGCGGGAACCTTGAGGAAGCTGATATGCCGATAAAATGGGAACCGGCAATCTATGAACATAAGGCCGCAACTTTTGAATAATAGAACATTCGAATGACGAATATCTAATTTAAGATTTTCCGGAATTTAATTATGACGGCGAATGCCATCCCTAGAGTGCGCAGACAAAAAAAATCTTCAGCGTTGAATTAGACGGGCAATGCCGGTTATTGGGTGATCGTCACCCTTCTAAACTTGATCTCCATATACCAGCAGTATAATACCGGTGTGATGAAAACGGTAATCAGCTCGAGGGTCATTCCGAAGAAAATCGGCATTGCCATTGGAATCATGAGATCAGCCCCCTTGCCGCTGGATGCCAGGATCGGCAGAAGTGCTAGGACAGTTGTTGCAGTTGTCATAAGACAGGGACGCACACGTTTCTTGCCTCCATCGACCACCATGTCCCGGATTTCATGAATACTTGCGGCCTTCTTTTCTGAGAACATCTTCTCAAGGTATGTTGTTATGATCAACGCATCATCACAGGCGATTCCGAACAATGCGATAAAACCGACCCAGACCGCCACGCTCAGGTTGTATTCCTGCAAATGGAATATCGTCCGGAGATTATGGTCGAATATGGGGAAGTTAAGAAACCAAGGCTGTGCAGCCAGCCACAAGCCTATGAAACCGCATTGTGTATCCAGCTTTTATAAGACTCTGGCACAAGCGGTTCTGAAAGCATTATCACCCCACCAATGACAATTGGAACTCCAGCCCAGAAATGCCAGAAGATTCCTGTGGCAACGCCGATTGCAATGAGCAACATGAATGCGGCTGTTTTAAGCCGTTCACCCATAGTGCGTTTCTTCAGGATGACATGGGCCAATGCTGGAAGAACCGTCAATGCCACAAAAATAGATGCGAACAACGCAAACGTCTTGGTGTAGGAGAGCGGCTTGAACAGCTTGCCTTCGGCACCGGTCAATACGAACACCGGAAGGAGAGAAACTATTGTAATGAAAGCCATGGTCTCCTCATCAAAAGCTATCATCCCGATCATTCTGATTTCGACTGTGGCGAACTTCCTTTCCACCGGAGATGTTTCAATTTCCGCGAGTTTTTCCGCAGCCACCGAAAGTTTCAATTCAGACGGCCCTGTTGTCTTATCGGCAGCATCCTTCAATGGAATCAGATCCATCCCACAGAGAGGGCACTTTCCGGATTTGGACTGCCGGATCTGCGGATGCATTGAACATGACCATTCTTTTGCCAGGGAAGAGTTTTGAGCTGATGATGCGGACGTGTTTTTGACAGATGTATTCTGAAAGAAACTTCCTAACCAGAAAGCCAGCAAGACAATTAAAAGCACAAGTATGTATTTCAGATTTTTCATTGCAATAATCTCTACCTGTAAAGTATACATTCAAAGCCGAAAAGTCAAGCCGTTCTCGAGGATCGATGAGGCTTCTGAGCAGAGCTACGCGTCAGCTTTTACTGACGCATTACATAGCAGACAGGTTTGGAAAAGGATGGGACTGGGAAGGGAATAACCTTTCCTAAAAAGGTTTTCCCTTCCCAGCATTTAATATTTTACAGACTTACGAAAGCTCTTCAATCGCTTCCTTGAATACTGCGAGGGATTCCCTCAACGCCTCCTCTGTAATGCAGAGAGGCGGAGCGATCTTGACGCATTCACCGGCTATTCCGACTGGAGCGAACATCAGAAGACCTTTCTGGAGGCAGGCCACATTGATCTTCTGCGCCATTTCCGGATCCGGAGTTTTCGTTCCGGGCTTCACAACCTGAATTCCGGCGACAAGACCTTTGCCATGGAAACAACCGAGGAAACTGGAGTGTTCCTTCTGGATTTTCTCCAAGGCTGAATTCATGATTTCACCCATTTTTGCGGAATTCTCGACAAGCTTCTCATTCTTGATAATCTTAAGGTTCTCAAGTGCGCTGGCTACGGCGAGAGGCGAGGCGGAATGTGTCGATGTCATAGATCCCGGCGGATAAATTGACATTATGTCCGCACGTCCGATCACGGCCGAAATAGGAAGTGACGAACTGATTCCCTTTCCGCAGGCGATAAGATCCGGTTTGATCCCGTAATGCTGGAAGGTGAACATCTTTCCGCTACGTCCGAACCCAGCCTGAACTTCATCCATTATGAGGACTATGTCATGTTCGCGGCAGAACGCTTCAAGCTTTTTAGCGTAATCGACAGGCAGGAAATCAGGGCCGACTCCCTGATATGATTCGCAGATGACTCCTGCAATGTTTTTCGGGCTGACACCTTTGTCCTTCAGTGTTTTCAGGAAGAGATCAAAAGACGTGTCCTCATTCTTGTATCCATCCGGGAACGGAACCTGCACAAAGCTGGGATCCAGATCGCCAATCCATTTTTTCAGTTTCGGCATTCCTCCGGCCAGCTGTGACCCCATGGTCCGTCCGTGAAATGCGTTTTCGAAACTTACCACGTATTTTTTTGCCGCCCCATGTTTTTCAAGAGCATAGGTTTTTGCAAGCTTGATGCAGTTCTCGGTAGCCTCAGCGCCAGTGCTCAGGAGGAAGACCTGGTACTTGTCGGGATCCGGGGAAATCATCCTCAGCTCACGGGTGAGTTCCATGCGTCCTTCGTGTACAAACACATAGGTAGCTAGAAGCCCCTGATCTATGATTTCCTTCAGCTTATTGCTTATTTCCTTTCTACCGTGTCCAGCATTGGTGATCAACACACCGGAAGACCAGTCAATCCAGCGGTTGCCCCATTTGTCCGAGACGGTAAATCCTTCCGCCTTGTGCCAGACAATCGGAGGCTGGCCCGCCATCGCCCTTGGTTCGGATTTGCTGAGCTCCTCGAATATCGGCAGAGATTCTGGAACAGGAATCATTGTCTTGATACTGCGGTATTTCGTCTCCACTTTCTTCACTTTCACCGGTGTCAAATCATAAGTAGCCATTTTTTTCTCCTAGTTGTTTATTTTATTAGTAAGGCGGGCTGGAAAGCCCGCCTTACTTCAGCTGTTCCTTAATTTCACTGTCGGGACTTTCCCGTAGGTTATTTTCGCCCATTCGCCGTCATTTATGATTGACAGCCTGGCGGCTTCTACCACAAGCTCGTTGATGAAGCTGTTTGCAGGAGTTGCGATTATGCCTCTTTCATCCGTCTCTTTGATGAGAGCCTGGCGGACCTTCAGGGATTTCGACTCATCAAGACCTACAACATCTGCTTCTATCTTGTGCATCCTCTCGATGCTCGCGGCAACGGAATCGTAACCGTAGCCACTAGGCTTGAAACCTTCTCCCTCCCACGGAATAAGCCTGTAAAAATCAGGGCTGACATAATTAAACATCGAGCCGGCGCAGCCGATACCCTCGAGATAGGTATGCTTCACGCCCCTGTCCTGATCATCGTGTTCAATCAAACCTGTCTTATCTTTTCCTTCGCAATACATCACAAGGCACTGGTCGTTGCTTCCAGCGGCCGCATCGGGATATCCAAGTCCGTCAATCACCGAAAGGATGGCCCCGTTTTCGTAGCGCACCCTGCCGTTCGCCCACATGAATCCTTCTTTTCCATTAGGAAACTTTCCCTTTATCCCGGAAACCGATATCTCTACCGGCTTAAGGCCTGTGATGAAATATACCAGATCCACATAGTGGCATCCGACATATACGAAAGGATCGGTCTGATCCGATGTGAACCAGTTCTGGAAGTTGGAGTGGCGGTAGTAATACGGTTCAACAAGTTTCGCTTCGCCCATGGCAAAGTCCCCGAAATGTCCTTTTTCATACTGTCTCTTTGCCAGCAGGGCGCGGCGGTCGAAACGTTTGTGGTATTCTATCCCGACAAAAAGCCCCTTCTTCAATGCAAGTTCTTCTATCTCCATCGCCTGCGCGTGTTTCAACACCAGCGGTTTGACGCAGAGGACATGCTGGTTGCATTTCAGCGACTCCATTACGATGTCATAGTGGAACTGGTCCGGAACTGCTACAACCACCGCCTGGCGCGGCTCCATTTCAGACAGGACCTTCTTGAAAAGGTCGGGGAATTTCTTGTCGGCAGGATTGTCCAACGACGGATACGCCTCAAAATCCTGTCCCGGAAACGCCTCTTTTATTTCCGCATTGTTCTTCAAATCCCTGAGCGGTCCATTGTTCAGCGCGCAGATGCTGATTTTACCGGCGACGCCGATCCTCTGCAGGTGGTACACGGACGGAAGAATAAGATCGTTCGTGATCATTCCTCCTCCGACGATACAGACATCAATCTTCAAGCCTTCTCCCATTTTTCCTTCTCCATTTATTGTTTTGGACAAATCATTAATTTCAAAAAACAGGCTAAAATCCTGTTTTACTTTTAAACACACGCTAAAGCTGTTACTTTTCCCTTTGGATGTTCGATGTTGAATGTTCAATGTTCTTTCTTTCAATCGAACAGGATTCCCTGATCGCGATTTCAGGTTTGAATTTCAAAACAGTCGCATTTCCGCCGACAGCCGCCTTTTCAACCACAAGCTCGAAAGCAGCACGCACCATCATTCCAATCGGTGCCCTGATTGTGGTCAGCGACGGTATCATCAAACCTGCCGATGGAATATCGTCAATGCCGGTCAGGGAAATATCATTCGGGACCGACAGCCCGAGATCATGAACCGCCCTGAGTCCGCTCTGCGCCATGCTGTCATCGGCGGAAATCACGGCAGTCGGCATTTCTTTACCGGCCCCCTGCAACAAAGCCTTCATGGCTATCATTCCGGAATTCTTTCCGGCCGGAACGGATACAACCAGATGTGGTTTGACTTTCAACCCCATCCTTTTCATCAGCTCTAAAACAATTTGTCTTCTGCGCTTGTGCGGGTTTGAACTTTCCCCTATGAATCCGATATCCTTATGGCCGAGTGAGCGCAGATAGTCTAGAAGCAGGGTCGCTCCGCATTCCTCATCCATTTCAACCCGGTTGATTCCGGGATAAGTTGAACCTAAACCGATCTGGACGATTGGAAGCCCCTTTTTCAGGAACGGCCTGATCCACGGGGCACATGTGTCGCTGCCGCAGATGATCAGTGCGTCAAGATGATATCGGAGCAGGGTTGAAGTGTCCATCTGGTTCCGCTCACTGTCAAAACCTGTCAGCAGCAGTGAAAAACCTTTGTCGTGAGACAGCCTCTGCAGTTCTCCTGTCATGCTCCCGAAAAAAGGGTCGTCAAAATCTTTTATGACCACTCCGATGGTCATTGACTTGGAACCGCGCAGGGTCAGGGCCGCCGCGTTTGGCGCATAGTTCAGGCGCTTCGCCTCGTTCCGGATCATGAGCACGGTCTTTTCCGAAGCCCCGATACTGCCCGCAGTCCCGCAGAGCGCCCTGGAAACCAGCGAAGGCGACACCCCAAGTTTTTTTGCTATAGTTTTCTGAGTAACCATTTGGTCCCTATCCCTGAGGGACTGACTCCGTCCCCAATGTCAATTAGTTAAGGTTTTCATTAGAAGTAACTCGTCCGCCTAGGCGGATGACCCGAGAGACGCAGGTCAGATAGACCTGCGCTACTTCAAAAAATGCCTTAACTAAGCGGCATTCGACTCCGTCCCCAACTATCTCATACGTGTGAGATGCCATTATTATAGACCGGAAGATTCCCTTGTCAATCTCACACGTGTGAGATTTTCCGGTTTTTATTGGAAAGCCTCTGAGGCGCAAAGGCAGGAATTCCATTGACAGGATAACCCTCCTTCGCCAAGAAGCTATGGCGCGGCATGCAGGATTTACCGGATGGGGATACATAAACCACGGAACATACGAAATACACGAACAGGATCTTGTCGGAACGCCGGCAACCTGCCGGCACTCTTAATCTGATTCGTTTTCATTTTGAGTGGGTCAACACAAAAAACATGAAAATAATTGAACATCCAATATCCAACACGGAATGTCCAATATCCAAGGAAATTATCGAAGTTGCACCTTTTCAACGCGTCTATGCTTTTTAATAATATTGAGCTCAATTCATCGGTTTTTCCAAGATGGAATTAATTTTCTTCGTCTGTTGAATGAGTTCGTCTTTTCTTCACTTCATCGGATGGATATTCCGTGTTGGATATTGGATATTCAGTCTTTCTAATCGAGTTACCCACTCGATCTGAGAAAGAGCCCTTAATCTTTTTCCCTCTCCCACACCTCAACCCGGTGCCGGCGTTCCAACCTTGAAATTCCTATACCTAAAAAGTAACGCGGGATACCATCCCGCAGCTCAGACTCGGGCAGATTGCCCGAGCTACTTACTTTGTTTATATTTCTTACTTTTATAATTTGACTTATATTATCACTATAGTATGATATTATAAAAATGAGGTGATATAATGATGATTGCACAGATGACAAGCAAGGGGCAGCTCGTTATTCCTTCCAAGCTTCGCAGGAAGTATTTCATTGGAACAGGAACCAAGGTTGTACTGGATGAGGAGAACGGCAAGATAACAATTCAGCCGGTGACAGAGGCGTTTGTCAATTCCATATGCGGGATGCTCAAGGTCAAGGAGGGTTCGGCCACTTATGATCTTCTTAAGGAGCACAAGGCAGAGCTGGCTAAAGGGAAATAATATGAAGAAATATGTTCTCGACAGTTTTGCGGTTCTCGCATATCTCTATAACGAAAACGGAGCGGACAAGGTCAAGGATGTTCTTGTCATGGCCCTCAAGGACAAGGCAGAAATATTCGTCAGTGCGGTGAACTGGGCGGAAGTCGCATATATCTCAAAGAGGAAGAGCGGTGTGGCCGGATGGCAAGCGGCGGCATCTTCATTTACACGGCTACCTGTCGAGATAGTTCCTGCCGACACCGAGCTTGCGAGTATCGCATCCGAATTCAAGTATAAATACAAGATTTCCCTGGCTGACGCCTTTGCCGCCGCACTGTCAAAGTCGAAAAAAGCCGAACTCCTGACCGGCGACCCGGAATTCAAACAGGTAGAAAAAGAAATTACAGTCAATTGGATTGTGGATTAGTCAATAGCTGTGGAGAAGATTTTATCGCGCAACGGCGCAACTACACAGAGCGGGTAAGACCGGACAATGTAGTTGATTTTCTCCGCGCCTCCGCGTCGCTGCGCGAGAATAGATTTTTTTTTGACAGGATAACAGGATTTACGAGATAATAATATGTGTTTTCTGCATTTCGGATCGCTGGCATCCTTGCCGGCATATTCTTATTCTCCGCTGCTTCTAGTTTTGCAGCTTTCCTTTGCCAAATCCTTTCAGGCCTTTTGCGAATGTCGCAATAATCCAGAGCTGCTTATTTTGAATTAATCTTTGAGGCTTCGATAACTCCCTAACTTCCCCTCTGTGCCTTTGCCACTATGTGCCTCATTCCACCAACTTCCCCTTAAACCTTTCCGCAAATGCTACCTTTAGGTAGTCTAGATAATATTGAGGAAGTCAACTCTAAATATCCTGTTTTGGGATAATGGACGGCTGGGTATAAGTTTTTTTTAATGCTACCCTTAAGTAGTCGAAGAGAATGGAGTTGCTGTTAACTTATTACTCGAAAGGAATTAACTATGAAAAAGCTAAAACACAGTAAAGCTAAAAAGATGTTGATGGAATATTTCGGGCATAAATATCCGGGATTCATCAAGCATCCAGAAATCAGGGCAATTGTGAGTCACTTTCTGCAAAATCCGCAAATTTGCCCACCATTTATGAGCAAAGTAATTTATAAAGAATCTAGGAATTCCCTTGAAAATTATATTCTTGGGAAATATAAAGGGAAAGAAGTATGATGGCTCAAGGAACAACTAAAAATATCAAAAATCCACACGCTGAATTCTATCATTTGCTGAAAATCCATTATGG
>CAZION010000125.1:0-19925 GCA_964540865.1 uncultured Victivallis sp. | reverse complement strand
AATATTTCCCGTGGTATGGATTGTCCTCACATAATTCCCAATTGGACTTTCCGGAGCCGATGCCTTCAAGCGCCAGTGGGATGACCGGCCAATAATAATCGGGGTTGCCTGCGATTGTCGCGGACTCGGCGCTGGGATTTGGCAGTTCATTTTTATAACCCTTCCTCCAAGAATAGGGATAAAAGCTTTCAGTTTCCGCAATCTTTGACGGGCAATAGTTGGCAGTCACCGAAATGGTTATCTTTTCACCTGGTGGCTTATTCGGAGTGGAAAACCTGTACACGCGGGTGCCATAGCCCTCAAGTTTATCGGTGAAAGAATTTTCCTTAACGCTAAATTCATTGTCGTTGAAAATGTCCTTTACGTTCTTGTCCATACCTTCAACAGAATATCTCGCGGTTAACGGAAAATATCTGCTGTTGGCGGCAAGAAGTAAATAACCTTTTCCGTCTTTGTAAATTCGCGCCAGAACCTCCGGATTCTTATCATTATAGGAAAAAGGATCAAACTCAACCGGCGAAAGCGTATCTCCCTTTCCCTCCTCGGACAATTCGCGGAAGTAGTTTACATTTTGATTAACAGCCGCCCCGACTATCGCCTGAGAAATCTCCCGCAATTGCCGATTTAATGTCCTGAAACTGTTCCTGGCGTATTCGGCACTGGGAAACTTGAAATAATTCAAGCCTTTGGCCCCGCATATTATGCCAAGATAAGTCTGACACGATTGTTCTTGCTCTGTCAGTATGCGCTTCCTCGAACTGCCCCATCTCTCAGCTAGGGGAACAATCCATGTCACCTGGCGGTTCAGCGTAGTATTCCTGACGGATGTCGAAGTCCGCTCAATTACCTTGGCGATGGAGCGACGGCCGGAAACCACAGGTGGGACCCAATACGGATCAGTCATTTGGATGTCATACCAGTCATGCATCCTTTCATCTGTGTCCGTTGTTGAAACATCATAGATGTTTGTCGCGACCGGATGGTAACCGTCAAGCTCGTTTATGCGCCTGTAAAAATCACGTCCGCAAACATATTGGTCAAAATAGCGCGGACTGACCGGTTCATCAAAAATGAAATATCCAACCGTATTGCCGTATTTCTTATAAGTCGCCACAGCTTGCAGCAAACTTGGAATTGTCTTATCGTAAAGTTCCTTATATATCTCATTTTTCTTCGGTATCGACAGCTTGGCGATTTCGGAATTATTGATAATCTCGGATTTCAGGCTAAGCAAGCGCCTGTTTGCCTTTGCTGATTTTAGCTTCAATATTGCGTTAGGCGAAAGATATTTTTCAAATGTTTCCATTTTCTCTACCTCATTCGCATAAGCTTCCGGATATGCCATAACGTGGAGATTGTGCCTGAGCGCCGTCTCCATAGACTCAACCGCTTCGTCCACGGGTGATATAGCGTCCAGGCTGACACCCATTAAAGTTATTGCGTTAAAGCCAAGTTCTGAGATCAATTTAAAAACCTTTTCTTTATCAGCTGATTTACCGCCTTGGTAAAACACCCCGACAGGGAAAAACGGTTTGCCATTATTTATAACAACACGGTTAATCCTGTCAACCTTCCATTCGTTGCCGGGATTCGGCTTTCTTTTAATCAGGGTCTCTTCCTTGGTGAAAAGGGCAACCTGGGATACGCTACTGTTCAACGAGATTTTTATTCTATTGTCGCCAACCGGCAAGTCTTTGAGAGGAATGGTCAGCTTTGTTTCCAGGGTAAGACTTGTGCTAGTGGCCAGAGTGTCTCCTGCAGCGTTTTTCGCCACAAGCTCCATTGACCGGGAAGTTTCATTCGGAAGATTCAGCGAGCAAACCACTACGGCATTTTCTTCATTGGTATAATAATTCCTGTCCAAGTATGTTTTAATGATTTTAAGCGCGTCGGGGCAGTCAAGCATAATGTCCTGAACTTTTAGCCCCGTTGAATTACACAGCGAAACTCCTATTCTGCGTTCACAAAGATTGTCCACCGGCATGGGAATGACTAGCTTTTTTTGTTCGCTTGGCTTCAGTTTTTCCCTTACTGCGCTTGTCGTTGGTTTTCCCGTTACAGGGAAATCCTCTATTATAACCTCATATTCATCCGCTTTTTTACTTTGCTCGATTAAGGCAAGGCTGATATTATATAGGTTTTTGCCGTCCTTACAGTAATACGGAGTCACTTTGACATTGCTAATGGAGGAAAGTGAAGGTGTCTCAATATTCAACTTGCCCCAGCCGTTAACCTTTCCTGTCCGATTAATTTCCTGGAAGCCGTTTTCCACAGCACACCACGAACTCGCTTCCATTTTATTGTCAATACAGACCCCGTTGGGATCTATGATCGGCGTCTTCATGTTGCGACCGATATTCAGCCTAATGTTTTCCGGATGTCCAGCCGCAGCGACAATGAAAAGTGGTATCGCGATTTCCGCGCTCCATCCATCATCCCTGACGTTTACAGCCGACAACCAAGGCAAATCCGATGCGGTATCCTTTGATTTTCCAACTGTTATTCGGCTTTCATCACGGGCGTTCCCAAAACTCAATGTAAAGTGAAAATATTCCTTGCCGTCAGTTCCCGACTCAAGAAAAACTTCCACGGAATCATCCTGCTTCACCCCTTTGACATGTCCTTTCACCGTAGGCTCCATAATCTTCATGGCGGGGTTTTTACAGTTGACGCCTATGTAAAGCCATGAGGAGTCATAAGCCAGCCGGAAATCAGTGTCGTTTGTCTTCCTGCCGTTTCCGTGAAGGATGTAAAAATCACGGTAAACATTGGCTTCCCGCCAAAAGGGTTCATCAAGCTTTCCATCTAACCGTGGAGTTTTATCAGCGCATAGTATTTCCGCACTTTCAGTCCTGGATGCTTTCTGCGGAGCCGAATCTTCATGGTCAATGCTGTTTATTTCTCCCTGTGTCCTGCCCTGCTCGCCGGCAGAACTGAAAAAGATGGAAAAGGCGGCGAGCGTCACTGATAATAATTTTTTTTTCATAATGCGTCTTTTTACCTACTGCTATTTTTTTGCGTCAAATCTTGTAAAGCCAGAACCATTCTACCAGCGATAGTATTCGCTGCTTTTGCATGAAAATCCAGCCCATGGAATGAAGTCTCCGTCGCGTCTTATGTTTTCAACATGCCCATCTACCAGCAAGACATTAAGGCGCCTTAGATGGCGGGCACTTAGGCCTGGCGGGTTTTGCCAGCTCCATGCTGTTCCCGAGAGGGCATTAAATCGATATTTTGAGATGGCTGCACCGATACCGTCAGTCGGCATGCCATCAGCGAGGGTGACAGATAAAGATGGTTTAATGAAACGCGTTTGATTTCGCGGCGAGTAAGTGTATGCAGAAGGGACCGTAGGACTTTGAATCCACATGGCCTTCTCGCCCCACATGTCGTTATAAGAGTAATTCAGGCCGCATGTCCCGGCTGCCTCCGAAGGGCAAACGAGATTTTTACACGACACTTCCCAGTTGTTGCCCGCGTTGATAAATGCTTTCGCTCCCGGGATGTATCCGCAGCCTACTAAATCCACCGCCCAGTAGGTTATCGGGGAGTAGTAATACGTTTGTGGCAACCAGTCGTTGTAATCAGTGGAATACATGGCGATAAGTAGACCGGTTTGTTTCATATTACTGGTACAGGCGCTTTTCTGCGCCGTTGCCTTCGCTTTACTCAGCGAAGGCAACAACATGCTCATGAGAATTGAGATGATCGCAATTACAACAAGAAGTTCGATTAATGTAAATCTGGCGCAGATCAGCACATTGCAGCTTGCAACATCCTCCTTTTCGACAACACAACGCATAAGAGGGCGCCCATGTCCTTCTCCATAAGCCGTTCGCCCAGGTTCGAATCGACAGCTGTTCATTTTCAAATCCCTCCTTGCCTCAATCACTGTGGTGTACCCAGTTCTCATGCCTAAAGATTATAATAGCAATAAAAGCGTTTGTCAAGAGCTTTCCTGCATATAAGGTTGAAAATTAAAAGAAAAAGCATATTGTAACTGGAGCACCCAGTAAAGACAAGGATTTAACCGTGAGTGGAAAAGAAAACAAACCCTCACGTAATTCACGGGACATTAGGAACATGACGCTTAACATCAACAAGAAATCCATCAGCGAACAGATAGCCGCCCACTTCAGGGAGGAGATCGAGAAAGGCAAGTACATGCCGGGGGACGCGTTTCCCTCGGAACGTCAGATTGAATCGGAAATCGGCATCTCGCGGAAAACCGTCAACAAGGCCATCTCAATCCTGGCGGGACAGGGCTATGTCTTCAAGGAGCAGGGAAAATCAACGTTTGTCGCAGACTGGAGGAAGTCCATTCCGCCCATCAAGACTAGCGACGCAGGTGACATCGGGCTTGTCTTTGACTCCCCCTTGAGCGTCTCACATCCTTACCCGGGATTGATTTTGGATAAGATTTGCCGAAGGCTTAATGAACGACGTTTTGGCATAAAGCTGCTTTTCCATGAAGGCAGAACACTGGACAAACAGTTTTGGGAAGATATTCAGAGAAACGGGATGAAAGGACTATTCATATTTTTCACCATATCGCTTCCAGATGATGCCATTTTCCGAAACATCGCCGCGACTGGATTACCGGTTGTCACCTTTAACAAGCAACTTTCCCTCCACTCGGATGCGGCCGGGTTTTCCCGCTTTTACGCAGACGAAGAAGAGGCGATTTGCGATGCTGTTCAACTGCTTGTCAAACGGAAACACAAGAAAATTGCGTTTCTGTATGGGATTCCAGAATGGGAAGGAGAGCAAATCCGCATCAATATTTTCCGGGAAGCTATTGCTAAAACCATAAAGGGACAGCGGCACGATCTGCTGTTTCCGACACGTTACGATCACGCACAAGCTATGATTGCGCTCAACGACGCGCTTTCCAATAACCCCGATGCCCTAATTTGCGCGGATGACATGGTCGCCCGTTGGGTCATCGATGCGCTTAAGGTGCGGCGGATCAAGGTTCCCAACGAGCTGTCGGTAATCGGGTTTAACGATATGGAGTTATATTCCTTACGGGAACCACACCTGACCACATTTCGCTATCCCGGCGACGCAATCGCGGAATATGCGGTTGAAAAAATGTTATCGTATATTGTTGACGGCCAGACGCCTGAAGCAAAAGGTTTCGCTTATGTTCCGGTAATCAGACAGACCGTAAGGATTTGACAGATTCTTTACAGGCTTTTACAAATGCCCTGAAAATCTTGTTCCTGTGGGTGCGCCCCATCCTTTCCGGATGCCATTGAACGCCAAGAATAAAACGTCCTGATTTTGCCTCTATCGCCTCCACAATTCCGTCCCCTGACAATGCTGTAACCTCAAAAGCTTTTCCTGCCTGATGAGGTTCAATAGCCTGATGATGAAAAGAGTTGACTTCGATTTTTATTTCCCCGAAGAGGCTTTTCAGGATCCTTCCCCCTGAGATTTCAATCTTACGCTTTGCCCCTTTTGTATGAGTGGCGGATGAATCAATATCCTGTATTAGTTTTCCTCCTGGTTTGACTTGTTACAGCCAAACGGTTAAATTAATAGCTACTGTCATGTTAGCCTTTCACATTACAATACAAAGTGGGGATGAAAATGAATGCCTGCCGCCTTACTGTCTTTTTCCTGGCACTGTCAACATCGCTGTTAGTATCGGATGCCAATTCACGTCAATTGTTTGGGATCGGCACGGCATACGCGCCTGCCCACTACCCCGCCGCCGATGCTAGGAATGATGAGGACGAAAGCAATGTCTATCCTGAGATGCGTCAGTTGCAGGAAGCCGGATACACGACTGTGCGCGACTACGGCGATCCCGGGAAGACCTGGATTGCGATAATAAACGCCGCCAACCAGCTGGGCATGACCGTTGTCTATCAGGTCGCGCTGGACATCAGCGGCCAATATCAGACCGATCAGTTCGAGCAGGTCGTCAATCTTGTTTCGCCAAATGTATTTAACAAGGTTGTAAAGCTAGTGCTGGTAGGAAATGAAAATGTGGTCGACCCAAATATTAATCAGAACGCTCAGAATATTGCAGACGCCATCACTACCGTTAAAACGTTTATGAATACGAACGGGATGGCCATCCCAGTCAGTACCGCCATTCAAGCCGACATATGGTGTGGTTATCCAGTTTCCAACAAGGCAGCCCTTGACATTATCCTGGGAGCTGTAGACTGCATGTGCTTCAATGTATATCCATTTCAATGGGGCGTAGATGTCAATGATTCTGTTACCAACGCTGCAATGCCCCATTCGATTGCCTGGTATATTGCAACCTTCAGCACCACATTTCCGAAGTTTTTCCCGGCAGATTCAACTCCGAATATTGTGATTACTGAAACCGGCTGGGCCACCCAAGGCACGGATGGGCGTTACGCATCGCAAATCCCAGGTACTTTGGCAGATGCCGGGACTTATGCCCAGGCTGTCTACAGCTATGTTGCAGCAAACAAGATTCCATTGCTGTATTTCATGGCCTACGATCAGCCAACCAAGAACGGCGTACCTGTTGGAGTACAACCGTTGGCGGAACAGAACTACGGAGTCTTTGATATGTACGGGAATTTAAAAGGCAGTGCAAGTAGTCCGGCAATCAATCTTCTGCCGAACCAATCATACAATTCAACATACAACGGTGTCGTTCAAAATTCGGCACTTTTCACTTTCGGCGGTTCCGCCTACGTGACCAACCAGGCGCCCTTTACTATTAAGTATAATCTTAGCTCCAGTCCCGTGGTAAACACTGTCAGTGTCCCAACCGAAGACCGCACTGACATTGCCTACACGCCTTGGCCGACCATCACGCTCGACGTCGGTTCTTCCGTAACATTGCTCTTCAATAATGGTACAAGCTCCACCAATACCGTCGAAAGCATCAACGCCAACAATTCCGGCGGCACTTGGACAACCCCTGGCCCCGATTCCGCAGGCACCAACTGGTCCGCCGGGCAGACTGTCTACATCCCCTGGATACAAGCCTCAAGTATGACAGATACTCTAAAGTCCCTCCAGTTGAATCTCACCCAGAAGACCGTCCCTGGCAGTGCTGAGTCGAGGTCCAGGACGAATGCGGATTCGGACTCCCTGATCCTAAAGGGGCAGTTCCCGGGATTGCTTCTGGATCCAACGATAAACGGAATATCAATAGAACTCGAAGGCAGTGTTTTCAATCTGGCGGCGGAGAATTTCGTAACCCTGCCCGACGGTTTCCTCTACAAGGATGATTCGAACGCGGATGGAATTTTTGAATTCAAAATCAAAAACACAAGGGATGGCAAGCAGGACTGTTTGCTGAAGCTCTCAAATGTCAACATCGAGGGAGTCCTCCTGCAGGATGGTCTCCAGCTAAATATGCACTTCGGCAACGACCAGCAAATCATGTACAGCCTCGACAGGTTCGATTTGAAACAGTCTTGGCGGTTCGACTCAGCGCACGATTACCAGGAAACCTTGGACTTGTTTGACAATACATTTGCTTTCTTGAACGTGGAGGAAATGAACGGCTCCTACCAGGAAAGGAATGACAAGTCCTCCTTCAATACGGTATTGACTACCGTGTTCCAGTTCACAGACGGCACCCAGATCAACTGGGCGGAACTTCCCATGACTCTCATAGTTGACCAGGCGGTCTACGAAATTCCTCAAGGCGACCTTAAGCCGGGCAGGAACAAGATCGTCAGATACAAGAACAATGCTCTGGGAATCCAGGAACTGGTGATCAAGAACCTAGGGCCGGGAACCTACCAGCTTAATGCCAATCTCGTTAAGAAGATCGCCGATTTCACGCCTCCCGGAGACACTCTCCTCTTTTTCCTTTCATTCGGGGAGATCGGAGGCGGAGCCTTCATCTATACCGAGCAGAAGATCAATCTTTCCTACAAGTAAACAGCTAAATCCCGGTCCCGGCAGCAATATGCGAGACCGTCAAGACTGCAGAGAAACTGGAAGCGGCAAGGGGCCTGTGCATGGATATGACGTTCAACTGCGCCATTCTATTTCAACGCCTCTTCAACGGCTTTCAGGAGGATGTCAATATCAAACGGTTTCGTGATGAATCCTTTCGCACCAGCGTCAACCAGGAACTGCGCTTCGCCTTCGATGCTGTATCCCGACATCAGAATCGCCCTGATGTTCCTGTTAATGGACCGCATCTCCAGAAATGCACTCTTCCCGTTCATTTCCGGCATCATCATATCGAGGAGGACAAGGTCGATCTCCTGCCATTCCCGGCGATAAATGTCAACGGCTTCCAGCCCGTTGTCGCATGTGACAACTTCATGACCTTCGGAACTTATGATTTCGAAAACCATATCACGGAGTGTTGTCTCGTCGTCCGCCAGAAGGATTTTAGATTTCTTCGAGGGTGTATCCGGTCTCGGTTCGGCATTTTTTGAATCCGTCTTGACTTCGTCCGCAACGCCTTTGACAGTTCCAACATCAAGCAATGGAAAGAAGAGGGAAAACGCCGTACCTTCACCAATCGCACTTTTCACATTAATGACGCCATTGTGGTGTTTAACTGTCCCATAAACCGAGGCGAGTCCCATTCCTGTACCTTTGCCCTGCGGCTTTGTGGTGAAGAAAGGCTCAAATATATGGTTTTTCACATTATCGTCCATTCCGATTCCATCATCAATGACGCATATTTTCAACCAGCGTCCCTTTGCCGCTTCCTGTCTTTCTTCCTCTCCCGTGAAAACATCTTCCATGTCAACCTCATCGGAGGTAAAGACAATTTCCCCGCCATCCGGCATGGCGTCTCGTGCATTAAGGGCAAGATTGAGCAATGCGTTCTGAAGATGGGACGGGTCTCCGAGAATCGTCGCTGAACTGGACTTGAGCACACTCTTGATTTTAATTGTCCTGTCGATACTGTGGGCAATCAGGAAAGTTACTTCTTCGATGAGCTTGTTGACGTTTACCGGCACAGTCATGTAGTTGCCTTTCGTGGAAAACGCCATAAGGTTCTTTATCAGATCAGCAGATCTTTCCGAAGAGTCCAGTATCTTTTCTGCTTTACTTTTTAAAGTCTCGTCCTCCAGGCTCTTGTACAGCATATCTGCATAACCCATTATGCTCGCCAGCTGATTGTTGAAATCATGCGCTATTCCGCCGGCAAGCTGTCCTATGGCCGCAAGTTTCTGAGCCTGATGGATTTGCTCCTCCATCTTTCCCTGCGCCTCCATCGCCCGATTGTATTCGGTGATGTCGCGCCACACGCAGTGAAGCACATTCTTTCCTTTTACTGCGACAGGCGTGAGCGAGACTTCAACCGGAAAATCATCTCCATTGACTTTCCGGTGCATCCATTCGAACCTATGGTATCCTTTTTCAAAGGCAGTCCCCATCATCTCGTTTGCCTTTTGAAACGAGTTTTTCCCATCTGGTTGAAAAGGAGGCGAAAGCTTCGAGGGGTGAGTCATTAAAAACTGTTTCTTATCAGGGTATCCGAGCATTTTCGCAGCTGCTTCGTTGCAATCCACGAATGTATCAGCGTCAATAAGGAGAATGGCATCCATGGAAGCATACAGTATTTCCATGAAACGCTTTTCGCTCTCCCTCAGCGCCGCTTCGGTCTGCTTACGTATGAGCGTCGCTCCGATGTCGGATGCGATTCCTTCCAGGAGTTGAACAGTTTCAATGGTGAAATAGCCTTTGCGGCGGTCGTTGAATTGGATCAGGCCGACAATCCTGTCCTTTCCCCTAATGGGCACCAAAGCCATGGAGGCATAGGCGTGATGGATGCATTGGTATCGTGGATGGCGCCATGGAACCTGATCGGGCCGAAGGTCGAGCATGGAGAAGGAATCATTCGTCCAGAAACTTCCTCTATGCGTGAAGTTCGGAAAGGTTGGGTTGGTCTTTCCGGAAATGACAAGACCACAGATGCATTCCAGGTTGGCGTTGCCATCCTTGTCCCGGCACAAACCACCATCCACGCCACGCTCGGCCAGAGTTTTTTCCATCAGCATGAAATCCCTGGAAAAGCCTTTCTGTGCGAAATACGGGAAATCATCACCGTCCTGCAGGCGTATGCCCACGGCATCGACCCCGGAATTATTCTTCAATACGGTGATGACGCGCTGGACGAAATCCGGCAAATTCTCCAGCTCGTTTAAGATCTGCATAACTTCCAGGCCCATCTCCCTATATGAGTCCGCCCTTTTTCGTTCGGTTATATCATGGCACAATGACATGATGCGCAAGTCGTCCCCCTCCCCTTGAACGGTCGCATCAATCTCAATCGAAGTGATTCGTCCATCGGCATCTTTATAATCGATCTCCAATCCTTTGATAATACCATCACTGATACAGCTAGCCACCGCCAACTTGTTTTTTTCACGGGAATGCGCGGCAGTCCACTCGATCACATAGCGGCCTAGAATCTCGCCAAGCTCGTGATGGCCGCTCATGCGCACATACTCAGCATTCGCGTCCACAACCCGGCCCTGCCCGTCAAGGATGAGAAAACCTGTTTGTGTTGACTCAACGAGCCCCCGGTACTTTTTTTCGCTATTGGCTAGGACCGCCAGCAACGCATTGCGTTCTGTGATGTCGGTGTCGGAGCCGCGGTAACCCCGTAGGGTTCCATCGGTTTTCAGAAGCGGAAAACCGGAGGAGGAAAGCCAGATCTGGCGGCCGTCTTTTGTCTGTGCCGCATTTATCAGATTATGGAATGGTTCCCCCTTTACAAAAACCGCAAAGGTGTCTTTCTTGAACGTCTTACGCCCGGATTCGGGATGAAGATCGTAGAAATGCATCTGACCCACCAGCTCATCAGGCCGATAACCGAGAACGGAGTTGACCGCATTGCTGACATACGAATAGAGCCCCTTCTCATCCACCTCCCAAGCAATGATTCTGCCATGCTCGGCCAACTGTTTTAAGCGAACTTCGCTCTCCAGCAACTTCTTGACGGTCACGCCCAGTCTTTGTTCCGCCAGGCCGGCGATAGACCAGAGGAGAACCAGGATACCGCCAAACAGAAACGCAGTCAGGCTCAATCCGAAAAACAGGGAGTTACGTTTCTCGGAAAGTTCGCTGGTTACGTCACGTAATGAGATGAGGTTTGCCACGTTACGACTTGCGGAATCGAACAAGAGGATTACGCCGCAGGCAAAGCGTTTTTTACCGAGACGGATATTGGTCATATCCGGTTCCGTGCTCCGACTGTGGGCATGCTCAAGCCAACGCGACAGCTCCTCGGGCAGAACTGGGATTGTCTGATGGGTCATCACAAAATCCGGGTAGGCATCCCATTGCCCGGAAAAACCGAATATCTGGCGGCCCGCCTCGAAATTTTCCAGCGTTGTGTACTCTTTCCGGACGACGGTCAGAACATCTAGGTTCATTTCAGTGGCCAGATGCGCACCAATATTATCTATTTCAACACCCAGTTCCAGGTAGCCAATCACAATGCCGTCCTGTTTCCACGGCCTTACATAACGCAGAGTCAAAGGTCCCAATGAATCCAATTCGGAACCCCAGGCATCTGCACCGGTCTTTTCCGCCACGAGCAGAGTGTGGCGGGCAATGAGATCTCCGCACCGATCTGGTTGATGCGCCCGCAAGAAGCAGGTCCGGTCGGGCGCTATCAAGGAATAATGAGTGATCCCATATTTCTGTTTCAACTGCTTGAAAACAGGTTGCACCAGCGCGTTTAATGCAACGCGATCGCGCTCCCGCCAGGCTTTCAGGAGCATCGGATCTCCGGCAATGTGATCAATCTGCGACCTCAGGAGCGTAACATTTGCTGCCACTGTTTGATTATAAGCAATCCGGGTCTGTTCCATGCTGCGCAATACGTTCTGCCGGAATTCCGCATCCATCTCCCAATATTCAAATGTACCATATAGCAACAATCCCCCCAGCATCGCCAATGCAACGGGTGCAATTATCCATTTCCTGAACTTCAACTTGTCCAGTATGTCTCTCCGGTTTCGCCTGCGGATGGCGATTGCACCACCAGCAAGCAACAGTATCAGGGCGAGCATGGACAGGAGCGGCGTTATGCGGGCGGCATTCAGCTTTGCCTGCCAGTCGTTGGCCATAATGTCAACGCAAACAACCATCAGCACCGCGCTGTTGTCCGGATCTAGGACCGGCACCAACGCTGAAACAAACGTTCCATATTCGTCCTGATAAGGGCCAATGGTGACCGGATGCTTGTCTTTGAAAACCTGGAGGTTTGCCGCAGGTGGCAGGCGATATTCCGTCCCAGGCGGGCTGTAAACGGGATCGTTCTCAGAATAGGTCTCCGGCCCGAAGAACAATTTCCCTTCACGCAGGGACTCGCTCCAAACACCACGATGAAGGAACGTCTTGCCTACGGCAAGCATCTGTTCGCGGATGCACTCAAATGCCGCCCCCCCCTTGTCCGCCGCAGTGAAAGTTAGCTGCCGTACCAAATCTGGATTGAGCGTATCGGCAATCACAACGGCCTCCCGGAGCAGACGTTCCCGCATCTCGGTATCCAAACTTGCCACACGCATGTTGGCTGACCACCACCCCATGGCAAGCAAAAGCAATAGCACTGATACCACTGCCAGATGGTAGAGAACTGCGCCTCGTCCTATTTTCTGCTTATCGCTCATAAGATATTTCTCTCATATGTCGTCTGCCTTATGCATTTGAACCCATCACTACAGCTTTGACAATTTCTTTCATTTCTTCAATATTATAGGGTTTCTGAATAAAAACGTGCTTTTTTTTATATATTGTCACTGATTTTGACATTTCTCCTGAATATCCGCTTGATAGAATGACCTTTATCTGCGGGCTGACCTTCTTGAACTCCTCGGCAAGGGCTAACCCATTGCAGTCGGTCAAAACAACATCGCTTATCAAAAGGGAAAAACCTCCGTTCCCATTATTGAAAACTTCCCTGGCGGCGTTACCTGAATCCACGCAGACAATATTCCACCCGTCTGTTTCAAAGATTTCTTTCGCGAGATTTCTTACGCCCTCCTCATCCTCTATAAAAAGTATTTTTACGTCTTGACATATGTTGGCAGTTACAGGTTGGACTGATATTGCAGGCATCTCCTCATCGGCAGAATAAAAGGGAAAATAGATTTTGAATGAAGTTCCCTTTCCAGGAGTGCTTTCCACATCCACCCATCCCTTGTGCTGTTTGACGATTCCATATAATACCGCAAGCCCGAGTCCAGTACCCTTACCTAATTCCTTCGTGGTGAAAAACGGCTCAAAAATGCGGTTGACCGTTTCCTCATCCATACCTGTTCCGGTGTCACAAATAGACAGGCGAACACATTTACCGCAAACTGCATCTGGGTTTCCCCCGTGAATTTCCTCATCCACAGTGATATTTTCGGTCATTATGGTAAGCTTACCACCGTCCGGCATGGCATCGTTCGCGTTCACCACCAGATTCAGGACAATCTGTTCAATATTGCAGGAATCCCCAAGGATTGTCCAGATACCTGGAGTCAGCTTGAATTCTATTCTAATATTTTCCTTTATGAGCCGTACGAGCATTTTCTGTATATTTAAAATAACAGTATTTATTTCGATGGTTTTAAATATGACAGGCTGATTTCTGCTGAACATAAGAATCTGCTTGGTAAGGCCTGCGGATGTGTCTGAAGCCTTTTTTATTTCGGCGAAATACTTTTTTAAAGGGTTTGAGCCGTCCGTTTTCCTTAAACCGATCTGAGCATATCCGCTAATAACAGTCAGAAGATTATTGAAGTCATGGGAGATGCCGCCTGCGAGTTGTCCGACGGCCTCCATTTTCTGAGAATGTCTCAGCATTTCCTCTTTTCTGAAGCTTTCAGTTATATCCAGATCCGAGCCCATGTATCCCAATAGTTTTCCATCAGCTTCAAGGACCGGCACTCCATTCCTTGAAATCAAAATCTTTTTCCCTTTTTTGGAAATCACGCCAGTCGTGAAATTCTTAAAAACATCTCTTCTAGAGAATATTTCAACCCCGTTTTTTTTTATATTCTCCTTTTCATCCTTAGGGTTGAGGTCATAGAAATGCATTCTTCCGACCATCTCCTCCGGCTTGTATCCGAGTATGATTTCAGCGCCGCTGCTCACATACGTATAAAGCCCTTCGGAGTTAACCTCCCAGATCATTTCTCTTGTCTGTTCTGCGAGATCCTTGAATCTTTCCCTGCTTTTGTTCAGTGCTTTTTCAGAAACTGATATTATAAGACTGGAAATCAACATCCTGTAGTGATATAAGAAAATTGACACGGCTACAGTCATAAAAAGGATTGTCACAATAATCGGCACCAGCCTGTTCCTGTATATTATACTGTTCCATTTGGCGGCACTCATATCCATCCCCAGGATTGCAATCGTCTCCCCGGTTTCAGGCACTTTAACCGGAACGAAACAGCTTAGCCATGTTCCTCTCCGGTCTGTATATGGGCCGACAATTTTATATTCCCCATCGCCAAATGAATCAAGAACACACCTCGGAGCCTGATCCCACGCCTGGCCTGGAAGCGAGCAATCCTTTGATTCCTGCGGTTCGGAATCCACCAGGAAGATCACCTTGTCGTCCGCGCCGACTTTCATCAGATATATGAACCTGTATTCGGAACTAAGCCTCTTTATCTTAGAAAGCTTCTCTTTAAATCTCAAATAATCCGCCGAATTAAGATCCGTCAAATTCCCTTTCAGTGCCGGAATTCCTTTAATACTCACGGCTTCAGCGACAATTTCAGCGTTGGAGATAATGTCAAGCCTAAGTGCTTCATCAGCTTTCCTTCCCGACATGTCCGTAAAAATAAAACCCGCCAGCAGAATAAAGAAAACGACTGGTCCGTAAATTCTCTTAAATGGCCGTCTATTCTCTTGAGACAGCAGATTGGTTTCAGCGCTCGAAACAGAAAAATAATACCAAGTGAGACTGGCTGTCAAAGACATCACGCACACTCCGATAACACCACGGAGAGGCACTCCGAAAAGTTCTCTGAACAATTCGCTGTTGATATGGCTCGCCGGAAAAAAAGATGCTTTCTGGATAAAAACACCCATCAGGATTCCATAGATGAACATAGAAATGGAACAGAGAATCATGGAATATCTCCTCACATCGCGCCGTTTCCCCCTTTCCATATAAAAGGCATATGATGCCGAAAAAGAACCCGTGATCAAAAAGATATATAGAATTACGGATTCAACACCTTTCACACTTGCAATCCATCCTAAGCCTGAGACGAGAAGCGGGAGGATGTATATCCACGCGCCGATACTTGTCACCTTCATAATCGACAATGAACGTCTTCCAAACTCAAATATCGCGAATATTGAAACTGCCTTAAAGAAAAGCTTCACAATCTCGACATATTCCGGAAAAAAAACGAATGCCTTAAGGCAAGTTGCCAATTCGCTGATTCCTGCTGAGAAGGCAAAAATACCGAAGCAGAAGAACGGGAGTCTTTCAGTCTTCCTCTCATAGATGAAAAAACATATTGCCGAGAGGAATACCAATGAGAATCCGTAAACGGCAAGCACGTAGTCCATTTGAAAACCGAATGTTGATTCCGGCATATCATCCTCTCTATTTCCAGACGGCATCTTTAAACAGGATGCGCCTGAATAATTTATTTGTAAGCGACTGTCCTGCGTTAGAGTCTTCAGGGTTTGCCATATAGTGCGTCAAGACTTTAATCAAATCCGATACTGATGAGAAACGGTTTCCCGGGTTCTTATCAAGCATTCTCGCCATAAGATCCTGGAGCCATTCCGGTATTTCAGGATTGATGCTTGTTGGAGCCTGCGGCTTTGAATATATCACGTTTTCCATGACATTATGGATATTCGAGCCGGAAAAAGGCATTATCCCGGTGAAGAGTTCATAGGCCAGTACCCCGAACGAGAAAATATCCGAACTGATGTCACCCCTGGTGTTTCCCTTGAGTATTTCCGGATCCATATAGTGTGGCGACCCCGTCAGAATCTGTGTGACAGTAAGTGACGGATCCACCACTTTTGCTATGCCGAAATCAATGATTTTCACGGCAATAGACTCAGTCAAAAGCACATTTTCAGGTTTCAGATCGCGGTGGAGAATTTTCTTTGAATGAATGAAAGCAAGTGCTGAAGCAATCTGAAGTATCACTGATAATTTGTTGTCCATGGAGAGACTTCCGTCCTTTAAGTGACTGGCAAGGGATGCTCCATGGACGTATTCCATCACAAGATAAGGCGTCTCTCCGTCTTCAAGTCCTCCGATCTCGAATATCTTGACTACAGAGTCGTGATTGAGGGATTTGAGTATGCCGGCCTCCTTCCTGATTTTTTTCTTGACCATGTCGTCGGGGATGGTTCCGGATTTGGACAAGATTTTCATCGCAAAATAAGAGTCGTTTTTTTCAACCAGGAGCACTGTTCCAGCCCCGCCGGAACCAAGACATTTTATCACAGAATATCCATTCCTAGTTTTTCCAATATCGTCAACGCCTGTTTTTGGATGGACTCCGTCTTTACGCTCAAGAAGGAGGCGGGCTATTTTTCCCTGCAGGGCATCGAGATTGAGAGGCTTTGGAAGATAGTCGTAAGCTCCTTCTTTTATAGCCATGATGGCGTCTCTGAAATCAGGAAGCCCCGTGATCAGAATGAAATCCGTCTTGTTTTTTTTACTTCTGACAGCCCTTAGAAGTTCGAGTCCAGACATATCCGGCATATTTATGTCGGATATTACAACCTCAAAGTGTTTTGAGCTGATCTTATCCAGAGCTTCAGAGGCGGAGGAGGCGGTGTCAACTGTAAATCCGCTTTCAGTGAGGGAAAGCGCGAGCATCTGAAGTATTTCCGCCTCGTTGTCCACTGCAAGTATGGAAAGAAGAGGCGTATTTATTTTTTCTTTGGAGGTATGGGTTAGGACCTTGCGGAGTTTTGCGGATAATCCTTCTTCAGAAAAGGGTTTTGCGAGAAAATCGACACCGTTGCTGGCAATGATATCGGATGTGTAGCCGGACATAAAGAGGCATTTAATTCCCGGGCGCATTGCGCCCAATGCCTTTCCGAGCTCCTCCCCTCTCATTTCAGGCATTACCACATCTGTCACCAAGAGATGAATGTCACCCTTGTATTCCTCCGCCAGCTTAATTGCCTGTAAAGGAGTGTCCGCAGCGATCACAGTAAAACCCATTTGCTCGAGCTGCATTTGAATCAGACATAGCAGTGACTTCTCATCCTCCACCAACAGGATGGTTTCAGATCCCGTCAATATTTCGGAACTTTCAGGCGTTTCATAGCCTTCCTTACTCTCTGACTTATTCCTTGCAAGATATATTTTAAATGTTGTACCCAATCCTATTTCGCTGCAAACATTGATAAACCCGCTGTTTTGCTTCACGATGCCGGAAACAATGGCAAGCCCAAGCCCGGTCCCCTTACCGGCCTCCTTGGTGGTGAAAAATGGATCGAACAGATGGGACAATGACTCCTCGTCCATTCCGCAACCAGTGTCACTGACCGCCAGCACGACATATTCTCCGGGAACAAAGTCGAGATGCGTCTTACAATAATCCGAATCCAAGTTAGCGTTGTAAGTCGCAATTATCACCTTTCCGACACCAGAGATTGCATCACGGGCATTGACAAGAAGATTAGTTAAAACCTGATCAAGTTGGGAGGGATCCATTTTTACGGGCCAGAGGTTGACGGCTGGTTTCCATTGCAGCTCAATATTTTCACCAAGAAGCCTGAGCAACATCTTCAGCATGCCCTCCATACTGTCATTAAGGTTCAGTACTTTCGGAGCTATTGCCTGCTTACTGGCAAATGCAAGAAGCTGTCGTATAAGCTCCGTGGAACTTTGTCCGGCCCTGCTGATTTCCCGTATATGGGGATATTTCGGATCAGTCGCCGGAACCTCCTTCAAGAGCAGCTCCGAATATCCGTTGATAACAGAAAGCATATTATTGAAATCATGCGCTATTCCGCCGGCAAACTGGCCTACAGCTTCCATTTTTGAAGACTGACAAAGTAGAGACTTCAGCTTTTCACGCTCCGCATCCTCGTGTTTGCGAACCGTAATGTTCTCGTATGCGACAACCACTCGGGGAATATCTCGCTCAAGGAAACGGGTTGCTGTTCCATGAAGCCATGTCTGCCCATCCAAACCGTGGCACGGATATTCCATCTCAAAGAAGTCCTTCTCTCCAGACAATACGGCGCGAATACCTGCTGCAAAGAACACCCCTTGCCGGTCATTGTCGCACAATTCAAGGTAGTTAACCCCTTCGCAGGCAGCGCACGCCGAAGTCCCGTTGAGCCGTTCGAACTGGCGCCACGCGTAATTCACTTTAAGGATAACGCCGGAATTGTCGAGTATGGCGATTCCGGATGAGAGTGAATCCAATACCGACCGCAGGAATTGCTCGGATTTCAGCAGGCGCTGCGTGGCTAAGTGACGCCCCAATGCGTAGCACAGGATGCGCGCCAGCAACAGCCCCAAAGCCTGTCCCTTTATGATATAGTCCTGAGCACCTTCCTGGATCGCCGCAAGCCCCATCATCTCATCGTTATTTCCGGTTAGCACGACAATGGGAATATCAGCGCCGGCCACCTGCCTCATTGCCCGGAAGGTTTCCATCCCATTGCTGTCAGACAACTCCAGATCCAGAAGAATAATATCGAAGCAACCTTGACTGACACATTCAAACGCATCAGAAAGCCGCGGCACACACTCGAGTTCAAACTTCGATTGCCCATCGGTTCCCAGCAACTCACGAATCGATTCGGCATCATCCTGGTTGGTTTCAACCAATAGAACATATAAACGGTCAAGCATTTTTTTTGTTCGTTGACGTAACATAAGTCCCTGGCTTGTGAGCTTTATAAAATGCATTCCCTATACAGCTGATTCCCCGTTTCTGCCGGAACGTCATATTTATGATAGAGACTGCGAGGTTCTACCCTTTTTCAACAAGTCTGCCTTCATTGCCGCCCACTCAACTGCCATCCACTTATGTTCACTCTGATATTCTTTCATCATAGCTTGTGTTTTGGTCGAAAGGGATGAAACATCCCTGCAAATATCCCCGATGCCATTGTTTATGCCGGACATCATTTTCCCGAATCCGGCTAAACGGACTTTATCGCCTTCCTTAAGGCATCCTTTTATATTGGCATCCGCACGCTCCTGGCGAAACCGCCCAAGCATTTCAGCGGCTCCTTCAGATAATTCCTTTCTTGATTTCATCCTGCCATCATGGGAAGCCATGATGTTCCCCACGATTCCACTTATTCCGCTAATTGTTTTCATAAATCACCTTCACTTATTTTTAACTTTAATGCAATATATTAACGGTAAACCCGGGATAAGTCTCCGCTGTTGCCATGTACGAACTTCGAAGATTCTTCAGATATTTTCAGTGCCGTCAAATGGATGGTTGTAAATCATGAGAATATGTACAAAACATTGAAGCCCCCCATTTCAATATTCTTCCTGAACTCCTACATTTTCAATTCATCTTGAAATCAAACCCGATAATCAGGCAATAAGATATGGATTTCTGGCGGACCTTGCTGGCAACCGCTGGTTGCAAGGATGGTTCGGCAGACACCCATGATTTGATCCTTACGCAGCTGTAGCTGTCAATCCGATGGCTTCAGCATACTTCAGATAAGTTTCGACTGATGCGACAACAACTCTGGCCTCGACTGCAAGTAGTTCGATACCGACGAGCGATACCCTGACCCACGCGTCAACAACGATTCCTTTGTCAAGGATGCGGTCGACAACTTCCACGAGACTAGAACTTCCAATTGTTTTTTCCACTGCCATTGTAGTAACTCCTGTTTTTTGATCCTCAACCCTGTTTTATTCAGTGGTCAAGAACCGGTTTTAATTTCAATCTCCAAATCTTCAAATCCCTCAATCTCCAAATCTTCAAATCCCTCAATCTCCAAATCCATTACGCAGCTGTAGC
>CAZION010000124.1:0-20122 GCA_964540865.1 uncultured Victivallis sp. | reverse complement strand
CAGGTGCCACACTTGTCGGAATACAGCGTAAAAACAAACGTATCGTGAACCCGGGTCCGGACGAAATAATCATGGAAGCTGACACTCTGTACATCATTGGAACCCCGCATCAGATCCAATCAGCTTCTGACATGTTAAGCAAAAGAGAAGATAAATTCAAAGCATAGAACTGCGGAATAAAGACACTGAAATTCCCCCTTAAGTAAAAATGCAGCCCTTATGAAAAACTGTGATTCAGCCAGGACTTCAGCGTATTTCCTTGCAAACAGTGCCGGCAATCGGCTTTGCAAGGATCTTTTTTTCATCCGCCAAAAAGGCCTTGAGGTATTCTTGCCTCATATGGAAATCCAAAGCCTCCTTGTCTTTCCATTTTTCATAGATGATAAAATGATTTGGCTCTTTGTAAACCTCATGAAGGACGTAACAGATATTACCAGTCTCTTTCCGGGTTTTTCCAGCCAAATCCAAAAGGCGTTTCCGCACTTCCGCATGAAGTTCATCTTTTGCATGAATAGGAACGACAAGAGTGATTTCACCATCCATCTGAAACCTCCTTTTTTGCAATAATGAGTTAAACTCAACCGGCCCTGTGGGAACTAAATACCTTAATGACAGTATTTTCAAGATTACATGGATATCAAAACATGAATTTGCCAGAAATCCTAAAATTCAGTTTTCAATACGATCAAGTTCATCCTGCTATCCTGTCAAAAAAATCTTTGTTCTGAAATAAAGAATCTCCTGACGGGCATCCTATCCCCGCTGCAAGCAACGGGGTATTACGGACGCCCTCCCTCGCCTCACGGCGGGCCGGAGATTCTTTATAACAAAAGAAAATCAAAGCCGACCCAAGGGTCGGGGAATTGGACCCAACTAAGATTAAACCTGCAGACGGATCGGCAGTTCAAGACAATTGCCTTCCAGCAGTGACTTGTCGCTAAGGATTTCTTTTGTTTTCCCGTCAGCCACCACTTTACCGGCGGACATGACAAGCACCCTTTCGCATGTTTCCCAGATGAAATCCAGGTCATGGGAGACGGTTATGCATGTGGCTTTGATGTTGTTCATAAGACGGATCAGTTTCCGCCTGTTGCGAGGATCCAGATCCGAAGTGGGTTCATCAACCACTATTATCGAGGGTTTCATTACAAGCACAGTTGCGAATGCCGCAAATCTTTTCTGTCCCTGCGACATGTGCATCGAAGGTTTGTTCCGCAAATCCCATAAATTCAGATCATGCAGGACTTTCTCAACAGCCTTTCCGATTTCCCCAGGAAACATCCCCAGATTTTTCGGACCAAACTCAATGTCGTCATAAAGGCGTATCATGAAAAGCTGGTCGTCGGGATTCTGGAATACCACACCAACATGACGGCGTATCTCCTCCTGGGTTTTCTTCGAAAGCAGAATCCCGTTTATGTGAATTGAGCCTTTCTGCGGGAGGAAATATCCGTTTAGATGGTTCACAAGGGTGGATTTTCCTGCGCCGTTGGCTCCAACTATCCCGACCTTCTCAGACTGATTTATTGAAATGGAGACATTGTCCAAGGCGGCAGTACCGTCAGGATATGAAAAACATAGTTGTTCTATTTTAACAGCGTCGCTCACAGTTGGCAGACTCCTTCCATATTTATAAGGTGCAAAGGCGCAGAGGCACTAAGGCACAGAGTTCTAAAGGTTGAAAAATTGAACACCCAACATTCAAACATTGTTTTGAGAATAGAGATTTTCATTGAAATCACGCAATCATCCTGATCGCGGCAAAAAGCACAAGGGCTCCTGCGACAAACAGCACATCTTTAAGTTTAAACGGTTCATCGCCTCCATGATGGACAGTCCCGTTGAAACCTCTGGCAAGCATTCCCCTGTAAATTCTTTCCCCCCTTTCATTGGTTCTGAGGAGAAGGGCTCCGATCATCTTGGCCGTAGTGAAAAACTCCTTTCCGTTTCCGCCGAAAGACCGCATGTTCCGAGCCTTTTGCAGAGCCACCGCCTCTTCGACGAGCAGGAAACTGTACCTGTAAAGCAGCATGAGCTGGGTTATGAACACCTCGGACACACGGAACCCGCGCAGCGCAGCGCAGAGCCTGTAGAAAGGGACTATCATTGAAAGCGTGATAATCGCCGCAATCAACACAAAACTCTTACCGACAATGACAATCCCGGAAACCGTTCCAGCCGTCAAGGTGATTTCACCCAGGCTGAGAAACGGCCGTCTGTCAAAAAAAGGATTCGCCGCCGCAACCATTATTATGAATGGCGACAGCAGCGCCAGACGCTTAAGTATTGTTTTGACCGGCATATTGCTGACCATAATAACAAATAAAGGAAAAGCCGCATAAGCCATGACACCGGTGAAATCATATTTCCCCAGGGTCAGGACAAAAAAAACAAAAAGACTCCATACTACGATCAGTGCCATGTGGCTTATATCAAGGAGGAAGGATTCATGGATATGACTATCCAAGGGCATCATCACATTACGAGTTTTCCCTGAAAGAGATCCTGAAGTCATTGCCTAGCTCACTTTTCTTTTTCTTAATAAAACACCCAGTATCCCTGCCAGCATCAGGACAAGCACACTGCCTGCGATTCCCGCAATTGCCGTACCAGTCTTGAAAGGGGCGCCAGAACCCTGGACTTCGTTTTCAGTTTCCCGGTACAGGGAGTAATCCGGAAAGAATGCGAGTCTATCCTGCACTTCAGCGGTGAACCTGTGAATACTGTCACCGGCATTGGCGAGTTCTTCAACTCCGGAAACTTTCATCATGGACCATTCAAGCCCGTCCGGCCGAGATGAGGCAAACCAGGAAATGAAACCTCCCAGCACTATTGCCGCAACTGCAAAGGTTGCAATCAGCTTGGCAGGGGAATTCTCTCTCCTTGTATCAACGAGAAGCGCAGGTTGTGTTCTTGCAACGAACTGGAGGACTCCCCATGTCGCGAGCCCCTCCACTATTCCTATCGCGAAATGAATCGGCATCATGAAAAGGATGAAAGTTCCAAATGGCAGTTCAGAGATTCCCGAAATGCTCGTCTGCACCACGACTGAAAATGCGCCCATGAGCAGTCCTGCCTCAGCCGCAGTGATGCTTGCGATGGCAAGTCTACCGGAATTCAGGGATTTACCGGCAATAATCTTGTAAATGAAAGGATAAGCTATGAATGCGGGGAAGAACGCCAGATTGAAAATATTGCATCCGAGCGCAAGAAGACCGCCGTCGGCAAAGAAGAGACATTGTATGACCAGCACCGAGGCGAGAGTTATGAAGGCGCGGTAAGGCCCGAGCATCGCCGCAAGAATCAGCCCGCCACCAAGATGCCCGCTCGATCCGGTGCCCGGAATGCTGAAATTGATCATCTGCGCGGCAAATATGAAAGCACCCATGACGCCCATAAGCGGCGTTTTCACGGACACCTGCTCTTTCTCCTCAGTTATCTTCCTGCAGGAATATCCGATAAGCCCCGCAGATGCGAGCCAGAAAACACCACCCACTGCCGGGGATAAAAGAGCGTCAGCCATGTGCATTTTGAAAATCTCCCTGATAAGCACGCATAATAGCATATTTTTTTATTTCGTGCTACCGGGCAAGCGAAAATTATCCATGCTTTGCATTGAATTACCAGGAAATAATCAGTATTTTACAAAAAAGAGGAATTCCAGACATAAAAAGTTAAAAACAATAAATACCGCCGAATCAAACGTTTCAGGCAGTTCGGCGCCGGATCAGTCCTGAAGCTTGGAAGGAGAGTTGCAAGTGAGGACAATATTAATTGGAGTTATGCTAATGATCGGATCAGTAAGTTTTTCGCAGGAAAGCGGGTCTCGCGCA
This sequence comes from uncultured Victivallis sp., assembly GCA_964540865.1. Classification (GTDB taxonomy): domain Bacteria; phylum Verrucomicrobiota; class Lentisphaeria; order Victivallales; family GWF2-50-93; genus GWF2-50-93. The sequence continues at coordinate 16,289 of CAZION010000124.1, read as the reverse complement.
ATTGTCGGCGCAATTCGCTGGGATGCATGGACGGGCGGGAATGTAACAGAACAGGTGGAACGAACACTTGGTCCGAAGAAGTATCACGATCGCCTGCCTTGGTTTGCCGAGGTCATTGGTGACAACAAGGTTCACATTGACGGCAGTTCACAGAAAGTCATGGACCAGGAAATTGATTTTGCGGCCGACGCCGGATTGGACTATTGGGCTTTCCTGCTATATCCGGAATCCACTTCGATGACCGACGCGTTCAAGAAATACCTGAGCAGCTCGAAGCGTAAACGAATCAACTTCTGCCTTATTCTGCATAATTCCTTCGGTGTGAGCGATGAGCAGTGGCCGAAGGAACGCGATCGCGCCGTGGCGCTGCTGAAGGAACCGGGATACCAGACCGTGCTCAGCGGCCGACCGCTTGTTTACGCTTTTGAAGTTAAATTCCAGGGAGTATTTCCAACCGCTCGCTTTGCCGATTTCCGCAGTGCCGCACAAAAGGCAGGCCTAAACCTATACTGCGTTTTTATGGGGTGGAGTCCTGCACAGGATTTCAAGATTGAATCATCCAAGGGATTCGATGCCGTCTCGGCGTATGCCTACAGCAGCGATCAAAGCACATTCACTAAACTGGCGCAGTCAGTAGAAGATGACTTTTGGGGAAATGCCGCCAAAGCCAATGCTCCCTATGTACCACTAGTAACCACTGGATGGGACAAGCAACCGCGCAAGGATAACCCAGTCTCATGGGAAAAGGGTCAAAGCTATCACCAGCAAAACGTCTTTCCATCCACCTCCACGCCACAGGAAATATCATCGCATCTTGAGAGAGCCCTCAGATTCGTGAAAGAGAATAGCAAAATCTGCGTCGCGAATGCAATCATCATCTACTCATGGAACGAGCATGACGAAGGCGGCTGGCTCGTTCCTACATGGACTCCAAGCGGAAAACCAAACACCGACAGGCTCGATGCAATCAGCAAGATCCTGAAGACGAATAGCCCGCTCACAGAACCATCGCCTGAAAGCGACAAGAAATAGCAGTTTGATTTCCTACGCCTATGCAACTTTGTGCCTTCCGAGATCAGTTCCTCGTTTATTCTTCTGCAGAGGAAATGCTGAGGTTCACATGCTTAACGCCGACAAGAGCCTTGAGTTTTGATGCAAGTTCTTCTATTTTGATAGTTTTGCCTTTTGTGGCTATTATTTCAAGGCAGGTGTGGTGGGTGAGATGGATATGCTGGGTCGATATTACGAGTTCTTGAAAGTCATGCTGAATGTCGAGCATTTTGCTGACAAGTTCGCGCTTGTGGTGGTTGTAGGTCATCACAATCACACCAGCGACAATTCCGCCTTCGGTCCACTGTTTCTTAACAAGTTCGTTCCGTATCAGATCGCGGATCGCCTCGGAACGGTTCTGGTAGTTCTGTTTTCTGATATGGCTGTCAAATGCGTCAATCAGCGTTTTTTCCAGCGATATCCCAAAGCGGTATAGTTTGCTCATAAATCTAACCTGAAGGTTATATTTATTTCTTCCTGAAGATGATTCTTCCTTTGGCAAGGTCATATGGCGACATTTCAACCATGACCGTGTCACCAGGAAGGATGCGTATGAAATTAAGGCGCATTTTCCCGCTGATGTGAGCAAGGATGACATGTCCGCCTTCCAATTCCACTTTGAACATCGTGTTGGGCAGAAGCTCTTTTACTTTTCCTTCAACTGTTATTGCATCTACTTTAGCCAAGTTAAAATCTCCGGTTCTGATTTTGTTATTAATACCATATGCTCGAAATGAGCTGATAACCTACCATCATTTGTCCTCACTGTCCAGCCGTCTGGATCAGTTATTACCCTGGAAGTTCCAAGATTTAGCATTGGTTCTATCGCTAGAACCATCCCAGGACGGAGCTGAGGCCCCCTGTTTGCAGTCACATAATTCGGAATTTCCGGCGGATCATGGAGGCATGCACCGCAGCCGTGTCCGCAATATTCCCTTACTATCCCCAGTTTTGCGGATCTCGCAACTTTTTCAACGGCTTCGCTGATGTTCCTGATATAATTTCCGGGAACCGCCGCCTTTATGCCTTCATCCAGCGCCTTTTTCGTGAAGGTCAGAAGGCGGATGGTGTCGGGATCATTCGTTCCACCAAGAACAAAACTCGTGGCGGTGTCACCTATAAAACCGCCAACATTCACCCCTATGTCAAGACTTACAAGATCCCCGTCTTTGACAATCCTGTCCGCCTTCCCGATTCCGTGTACGACTTCGTCATTAAGAGAAATGCATATGATACCCGTATATCCTCTATAGCCAAGAAAAGCGCTCACTCCGCCCATCGAATGGATGAAGGTGGAAGCGATATTGTCAATTTCCTTTGTTGACATCCCGGGCCTGACCATCGAAGGCAGTCGTTCCCGAACCTGCGCTGCCGCTTCCGAGGCCCTGCGAATTCCGCAAATATCGGCTTCAGAATAAACTACGAATTCCCTCTTGTCTCCCATCAAAACCCCCAACATCGAACATCGAACATCGAACATCGAACATCGAACATCGAACATCGAACATCCAACATCGAACATCCAACATCGAACATCCAACATCGAACATCGAACAAATTAATTAAAAAAATTCGACGTTCAAAGTTGAACGTTGGATGTTGGACGTTCATTTCATTTTCAGGCGAGCACTTTAAGGAGTTCCGGATATGATTTGTCTTTCGACTGCTCGGCGTTGATTGTGGCAAGCAACATCTTGTTCTTATAGTATGGGACAAGAGGTGCTGTCTGCACATTGTAAATCCGCAGACGGTCCTTTGCCGTCTCGAGGGAGTCATCAGGTCTCTGATAAAGTTCAATTCCGCACTTGTCACAGATCCCCTTTGCCTTCGGAGGGCTGAAAACGGTATTGTAGTTTGTGTTGCATTTCTTGCAGAGCAGACGTGCGGTAAGCCTCTTTATAAGGATTTCCTCTGTAGCTTCAAAATAGACAACTTTGTCGAGTTTCATTTTATATTTAAACATTACCTTTTCAAGAAGGTCGGCCTGCGGGATTGTCCTCGGAAAACCGTCAAGCACAAAACCGTTCTGGCAATCCTTCTCCTGAAGCCTCTTTCCCACCATGTCGGCGACGAGATCGTCGGGTACAAGCCCGCCGGACGTCACATAAGAATTGGCTTTCTTCCCCAACTCTGTGCCGTTCTTGATTTCATTCCTGAGGATGTCCCCTGTGGAAATATGGGCCAGCTTCATTTCCTGACAGAGAATCTGCGCAAGAGTGCCTTTGCCGGCACCCGGCGCGCCGAGAAATACGAGATTACGTTTTCCTATCATAACAACCCTCCAGTTAATTAAATATTTTTGATTTCCAGTTTTCCATACGCAAAACCGACCCTTAATCTAACGTGTCCTTTGATTTCTTCAATCCTGTTACCTCGAATAAGGGAAAGCCCAAATTTCACTTTTCATGTTTTTGGACTATATTAGGGTTTTGAGCCATTTCATAAACTAAAACAAAAAACAAGAGTTAATGAATACATCTGACAATACTGCACAGCCCTCCGATCCGGCTTCCATACGGAAAAACATCTGCCTTCTTGCACTCGGGGCGCTCGGAATCGTTTACGGCGATATCGGAACCAGTCCCCTATATGCTTTCAGGGAATGTTTCGCCGGGACTCACGGCATCCCTGTGACAACTGAAAACATACTAGGCATACTTTCCCTGATATTCTGGTCACTGATACTCATAATTTCAGTGAAGTACCTGATGTTCCTGATGAAGGCCGACAACCGGGGTGAAGGCGGAATCCTCGCCCTGATGGCGCTGATCCTGCATGAAAAATCACATGCAAAAAAATGGACTGTGACCCTTTCGGTGCTGGGGATCTTCGGGGCCGCCCTGCTTTACGGCGACGGAATTATCACGCCTGCGATCTCGGTGCTCAGTGCCGTAGAGGGCCTCAATGTTGCAACCAATGTATTCCATCCATACATAGTCTATATTTCCATCTCCATACTTGCGTTGCTTTTCTTGTACCAGCGTAAAGGAACCGCTAAAATAGGTTCCATTTTCGGCCCCGTACTGCTTGTATGGTTTGCAGTGATCGGCCTCCTGGGTTTATTTGCAATAATCAGCAACCCGATTGTCATCACAGCAATAAATCCGGTACATGCCGTCAATATTTTCCTCGACAACAAATTCCAGGGCTTCGCCGTGCTCGGAACTGTCGTGCTTGCAATAACAGGGGGAGAAGTCCTTTATGCAGACATGGGGCATTTCGGAAAGGCGCCAATAAGGAATGGCTGGTTCGCCGTTGTCCTTCCGGCCCTCATCCTCAACTATTTCGGGCAAGGCGCCTTCCTTCTCGACAACCCTCTGCTTTCTGAAAACCTTTTTTACAGGATCGCCCCGAAGATTCTGCTTTATCCGCTTGTCGCCCTTGCGACATTCGCAACAATCATAGCTTCACAGGCCGTAATATCGGGCGCATTCTCGCTCACAAGACAGGCCATCCAGCTCGGACTCTGCCCGCGTCTGCACATAATCCACACATCCTCCATGGAAATCGGACAGGTCTTCCTGCCTTCAATCAACTTCGCACTGTTCATCGGCACAGTATCGCTCATACTTGGTTTTAAAAGCTCAGGCAACCTTGCAGGAGCATATGGCGTTGCAGTTGCCGGAACAATGCTGATCACAACCGTACTCGCACTGTTCATCGCCAGGAAAATATGGCCTGTAAAGATGACAATACTTGTCCCCGTGGCGAGCTTCTTCATCATTGCGAACATCGCGTTCTTCCTGTCGTGCCTCCTGAAAATCGGCTCCGGCGGATGGATACCGGTGTTCATAGCAGCCACCGTTTATTTCCTTATGACCATATGGAAAAACAACCGGGCGATTATCAGAAAGAAGATGGAGTCACAGTCGCTGCCTGTCGACATCTTCATCAAAGACATCGAACACAGCAAACCGCTCCGGGTCTCCGGAACTGCCGTATTCCTCAGTGGTAATTCCACCGGCATACCAAGGACGCTTCTCCATAATTTCAAACACAACAAGGTCCTCCACAGCACCACAGTGCTAATGTCAATAAAAAATGAGGACATACCGTTTGTTCCGGATGCAAGCCGATCGGAAATAACGGAACTGGGATGCGGCATATACCGGATAATGGTGAGATACGGGTTCAGCGAGAATCCTGACATTCCCAAAGTGCTTCAGAATATAAAACATGAAAAAATCAACCTTGACCCGATGAGGACAACCTTCTTTCTGGGTCGTGAGACGCTGCTTGTCAACAACGCCCCGCTCCTTATAAAATGGGAAAAGAAGATTTTCGCCTTCATGTCGAAGAACTCATTTGACGCCAGCAAATTCTATAAAATCCCTCCTGGACGAGTAATCGAACTCGGTCTACAGATAGAAATATAAAACGTGACTACCCACCCATTGGGGTAGACCATAAAGGGCTGTTCCTGCCTGCTGAAAAACGCGAGAAGGTGTGCAGGTGTCCCTTATGTCCCGGGTTCTCTCCTACGAACAGCACGCTGTTTGTGCTTCCAAACGCATTGGGAACTTCTTCCTTGCAATCCGGAGCATTGCACCATTTACCGTTAACGATGAACTTGTACTCGATCCTGCCTGTCGGAATAAGAACGGTTGTCTCGTAAACGCCGTGGGCATCCCTTTCAAGTCTGATTGAGGAAGGATCCCACTTGTTGAAGGTTCCAGCCACAAAGACATTTGCCCCTCCGGGCACGTGAATTTTGAAAGTCACCCAAGTGGCTGATTCCGGTTTGCGTAAATGCTCAAGAAGCTTTCTTTCATAATCAAGGGTTATGAGTTCCGAAGGTGTGTATTTGGGGCTATTCTTTACAGCATCACGGGAAATGTCTACAAAGACCTTGGAGTTCTCCCAGTCGAGCTTATTAATCCATTGTGGCGACACGACAACCCTTCTGCCAGGCAGCCAATTCCGGGTGTCAATCACGATGTAGCGGATATCCCACCTGTCTTCATCCACTATGAATTCCTCCACATGTCCGATGTCTCCATCGGTCGCATGGATACGGTAACCGGCGAGCTCACTAGTACTGCGGAGGTTGGGGTCTATTCTGCTCAGCGTGCAAAAGGAATCTTCTTCTCTTTCCTTATCCTCCTTCGAAGGAAGTATGTCAATACAGGGATCTGGCTGGATATAGAATCCGCCCCCCCAATAACCATTCCATGCGTAATAACCTTGCAAAGCAATCTCATATTTACGGGAAATAGGCTTGTCGATGTCGGTATCTGGACTGTTACGAACCTGTTCGCGGCTAAGATTCACGTGGAACGTATGAGAAGCCCAGCTAATCTTCTCCAGGCTGGACATGGAAATAAGCGTCCTTCGCCCTGACAGCCATTCACCTGTCTCCACGGCCATATAACGGATTCTCCAAGTGGCGTCATCAAAGAAGAACTCCTTAACCTCTCCCAAGTCTCCGTCAGCCCCTCTGACTGTGTAGCCGATAATACTGCTTATGACCTGTTGCATAGCTCATCCTCCTGTGTTTTTCCGAATATGCCGCCATTATATTGTAAAAGTTCCCGTAACCATGACATTGAATTTGAATTTACAACAATACTGATAGAGGGTTTTCATTTTCGTATCTGATGAAACTTAGCAAGAGTTGTAGTAAAAAGCAAGTATACTAAGAAAAAAATACAAGCTTCCAAGAGGAGCACGGATTTTTAGACTGCAAGACCAATGGGCAGCGAAGATTCTCAGGAACTGATTCAGGACGCCACTGCAGGTGATACTACTGGCATTCATAGTGATTGCATTTGTATACAATGAACTCGCAAGGAGAGGGGGAGCCCTAAAAAAAGACATTGCGTCTTTTTTAGCTATGAAAAGATTAAATATATGATGGATCAGGGAGCTTCGGAAGCAGAGATTTGTCTGTGTTGTTTGTGGACGCGATAAAAGTTAAGGATGCGGCCGAGATTCTCGGATCGAAACTGAGGAACCTTGCCATTGCGAAAGCCTGCTGGGAGGGAATAGCGATGGGTAACGTGGAAGCAGCAAGGAATATTACGATCTTTACGCGGGCGTCACATTTCCCGTTCCTATTGGCTGAATAGGGATTACCCTCCTAATTATTATAGAGAAATCACCTCTTCCGCCGAGGTGGAGGCGGCTGAGTAGGAGGAAGCGGTATAGGAGGACTATAAGTCCATGGGTAAGCAGCCTCTTTGTTCACTATAATACCAATCCCCTTCTGCATACTTTGAGGATTATTAGTCGCCCACCAACAATTAGGCGGAGGAGGTGTTGTTCTGGGGAAATAATTAACCAGCGGCAACCAATGCTGGGGTAAAATCCCCTTCTTCTGGTTTATGGGATATCCACTTGGAATTGCTGAGTTAGGATCAATAAATCCGATTATTGTCTCTATAGTCAAAAAGTAATTTAACGCTCCTCCCGGCCCTGGATAAAGCCTGGCAAAATTCACGGAAGAAGGTAGTTTCGGGAGAGAGTCTCCTGTATATAAATCGTTAAGGGGAGTGTTGAATTGTGTATAATTGTTTTGCACACTAGAGAAATCGCCACGTACCGTTGTGCCAAAAATAATAATAGCATCAATAATGTCTTGATTAGGAATGTTTACGTGCCCAAGGCATTGACTTTTTCGAGTTAATAGCCAGGTAATATAATACTTATAGTAAAGGTATACGCAGGCAGCCATGCCTGTTCTGTCACGCCCAGATGTACAATGAATATAGAAGATCGTATTTTTTGAGGCACTCGAAACAAGTCTTGTCAAACTTAATCCAAATTCAGCTACATCTCCAGCATATACATCACCCTTTTTATTCGAATTTAAAAGACTCGGAGGATATACGTATTGACTGGAAATTAATGTTCCTGATGGGTTAATAGGCCACAAGTATAATGATATACCTCCCATAGATGAAGGTAGCGTGATACCAGGGGCCGCGCTTGTTTCTGGTATTACATACGGCCACGTTGTCCTTGGGGTAGCCGGGAATGGACTAGGAACCGCTGGAGGCGAGTTAAAGCTATTCTGTTCGTCGGGAAAGCGATCATTCGTATCCTCAGGATCTTGATTGAGAAGACTAATGATTACAAGATTGTAATTCACGGGAAAGGTTCCTTGTGCTAGAGGAACTTGAAGAGAAAATTGATCCTTAAATGCCTCATCCAGAGAAGAAAAGTCTACAACAGGCTGCTGATTCTGCTGCGTGGGGGCACATAAAGGCGTATTGCCCCTGAATACCATAACGGAAGATTTAGGGTTATAATCTACAAGATAAACAGTTGTTGGGTCAAAATAGGTTTGCGAATTTGCCTGAAATGTTGCAGCTGCAGTCACTAGCAATAGTACCAACAATAATTTTTTCATACGTTTTGCATCCTTATGTTTGTGTCATTGAAGCAGTGCTGCCCCACCGTTGAAACAATAATGAGTCATTTCAGCCATGATATTTATAATATATAGTTAATGTAACTTTACCTTAATTAGAGCCTCCTCGAAAAGGTTAGCTTAGATTAGAAAAATGAATAAATATTTTAATAATAACTTGGAATATCGCCGCAACACATTATCGTGCAATATGTTATGGAGCATCAACAACATGGAGAGGCGATAATGAAATATAAACTGAAGACGGCGGATTTCAACCTGTTTCTCCTGCCATCCGACACGGAAATGACGGAATTCATCGAAGAAGTCTGGAATCTGGGCGAACTGTTCCCTGAAATCTACAAGAGGATATCCGAGGATCAGGATGTCCGGGCTAAAGGCAAAAAGAACATCAGGATACTTGACCGGTGCCATATGCGCGAGAAGACTTCTGACATTCCCGGTCTCCGCCTGACCTCGCTGGATTGCGACCGGACGCCTGCATCTCTTGAACAGGGTCGTCCCCGAATGTCTCCGGAACTTGTCCTCCTGTTCAGCAGGCTCCGCGGATACTGGGGGTCAGTTAGCGACCATGATGCATATGAAAGAATGCGTGACTCTATGACTCTGCATGTCCTTTTTATGAACATTGGAATCTGTCTTCCCGGAATGACAACTATTCTTGAGAACATAAATTGCGTTTCCACCTCTACTCACAACTTCATTTTCGAATGCCAACTCAGGCATATCCTTGATGAAAGGCTCGACGACTTTCTGGAAGTGCAGCTGGACAGCACTTCGGTCAAGGCCTCCAGTTCGTGGCCGACGGATGCCGGTGTCATCTTGAAGCTGATCCACCGTGTTTACGCCTGTGGCGGGAAGCTTGATCGTTTCGGGATGGAACCGTTCAAGGACTTTTACATGCCGATATGGCTGAAAGAGCTCAAGTCACTTCTTTTCGAGATCAACAACACGAGGTCGAAGAAAGAGAAAAAGCTTAAGTCTCTTTACGGACGTCATCTCAAGACCGCGCACAAAGCTCTTGAATACCTGTCCCGGACACTGGAGAGCCGTTTGCCTGAGGCAGAAAATACGGACAGGTTTCCAAGTGTCCGTCTTGCGCTCAAGGAAATACTCGGGGCGATGGAGGACGATCTGCTGGCCCTTTCCGCAGTCCTTTATTATTCCGAGGAACGCATTTTCAACGGAGTTGTCCTTCCCTCCCCACTGAAAATTCTTAGCATTTCGGACAGTTCCGCAGCCTTCATCAAAAAGGGTCAACGCGAATCCGTCATCGGATACAAGCCGCAATTGTGCCGCAGCGCGAAGGGATTCGTCACGGCGTTGATTCTTGAAAAGGGAAACATCTCCGACTCTGAAAACCTTTCACCTCTGGTTGTGCGACACAAGGCGAACACTGGTGTAACACCGAAGCTAGTCTCGACGGACTCAGGATACGCTTCGAAGAAAGGATATTTGGACTGCATAGGCCTTGGCGTGGAGGATGTCTGCCTCGGCGGCTCAAAGGGGAAAGCACTGCTGTCTGAAGAGCTCTGGTTCAGCGAGAAATACGTCAGCGGACGCAGGATGCGTTCCGCTGTGGAATCTCTAATGTTCACGCTCAAATACGTGTTCGAATTCGGACTGCCGCGCCGTCGCGGACTTGAAAACGTCAGAGACGAAATGATCGAGAAAATCGCAGCTTACAACTTCGTGAAGATTCTGAGGATGAAGCGGGAGAGGCGAAATGCGGAGAAGAGCCTGCTTGAGAAAGCGGCCTGATTCCACACAGCGCTGACAGTTGAAAGTGTATGACGATTGACATTTTGGAAGGGTTGCGCCTTTTTGCGGCGGGCAAACGGTTGAAAATGAGAAATCCGCAGAAAGAAACTTTTCCAAAGAATTTTCTTCGGAAATTATTTGAGAAAATATAGACGGGGCGATGAAAAGTATTTTCAAAAATACTTTTCGAGCAACGTCTAATTACAATAAATGCAAGCAAATAACAGGATTACGGTAGCAAGCTTATGGAAATCTCGATAGGAAGGATTCCATTTGAGGCTAAATCAAGTGGTAGCGGGGGTTGGAATCGAACCAACTGCCTCCAGGTTATGAGCCTGACAAGAGCCCTAACTCGCACGCCCATTTAGCCTCATTATCATCTTTCCAATAACACGATAAAACCACCCCTTGCAGCATAAAACGTGACCAAAACGTGACCAAACTTTTCCACATCAAAATCAGTCGGTTAAATCTTAATAACACAACAACGGTTTTAATGATAAACTGTTATCACCAACACAATCCCAAAGCCTTATTGGTAATTTCTCGGAAGTCCCGAAAAATCATCCCAAACATTGCATGGATTAATTTCATGCCTTTTCTTTGGTATAATACCTGAGTAAATATTCATCGCTTTCCCTGGCTTTCCCCAGGCTTAATTCCCCTCTTTTCCCTGGTACAATAACCGTAGAGATATTTCTGCCCTACCAGTCCTGCCAACGGCGCGACTGCCTAAACCCACGGCGGCCGTTACAGGATGGAGTTGCTCCATCTTCAGGCCCCCAAACTCGCAGGAGACCACAATGAGCCCCAGTGCCGCTTTAATGCTCGAAACCCAGATCTACCCCATCATCAGGAACACAATCCCCAGAACAGCCAGACCAATTGGCAGTGAAGATTCCCAGGAGTTGATTCAGGACGCCACTGCTTCCGCTGCGGAGATGATTGAAAGTATGGAAAGAGCCGGCAAGAAGCCGTTGCCTAACTCCATAGCCTACTACTCTATCCAGAGAACCAAGTCTGGCCGCAGGTCATATGGTGACAACCGCAGCGATGTGATGTTCCCCGGCTACCAGATGGATCACGAAGGCTCTTTGTGTTCCATGCAGGATCCCGTTTGTGATGAAGACGACGCCACTGTCGGAGACACGATAGCTTCCAGAAGTGAAGACACGGCAAGCAAGGTTCTCCGTAAGATTGACTGGGACGCATTCCTTGACACCCTGGATGCCCGTAAGCGCAGAATAGTAGAAGAACTGATGCTCGGTTATGGAACCGGTGATATTGCCAGACTGTTGGCAGTTACAGCCCCGAGAATAGTTCAGCTTAAACGTGAGATTGCCCGGAAGATAAAGGAGTTCATGGGCGACAATATCCTGGTTGATGTCGGACAGGAAGGTGTCTGGGAGCGTGATATCCGCTGTCTTCGTGAAAAAGGTGAGTGGAAGTATCTGAAGGTTGACCGGATAGATGAAGATCTGGAACACGCACACGCCGCACAGGAAATGTTCGGATGAGCAATAATGCCGGGGCGTGTAAAAGCGCTCCGGCCTAACCTAAACAACAAAAGGAGAAACATATTATGTCCATCAAACTCAGCAAACCGGAACTCTGGAAAGCCATCCAAGGACTCTGCAAGGTGGTTGCCAGCAAGGGGGCATTGCCAATCCTGTCCTGTGTAAGGGTGAAGACGGTAAAGAACACCGTGACCACTACAGGAACCAACCTTGACGAGACGCTCATCTATACTTTCAGGGACGCCAGCAACACAGCCGATATGGATTTCATCGTCAGGCTTGCTGACCTGAAGAAATTAGTACACGATGGTTCCGACGGCAGTATCGTGTTCCAGGCAGGTGTTGAGAACCTGGTCGAAGCGACTATGGAATCCGGTGGTCAGCGCTATGTCCGCATGTTCAAGGCCGAGAAACCGGAAGACTGGCCGGACAATGTGCCGGTAGTGGAAAAGCTGGATCCTGTTTCGGGTTCCGTATTCAATTGGATAAGGGCGGTGATTCCGTCGGCAGCACCTGCGAAAGACGCAAGACGGACCTTGCAGGGTGTCTGTCTCGAAAGTACCGGGATGACTGCAACGAACGGCAAGGAGCTCACACATGTGGAGTGCAAGCTGCCTGTAAACAATATGGTGATCCCGGTGACTAAAGTCCTGGATTCACGGCTCTTCGACAATAGCGGGTTCCTGGGTACATCATTGAACGCTGAGACTAAATATCTCTGTATCAACTGCGACTGGTTCACCTATCACGTGAAATGTGTTGACGCCAAATATCCGGACTACACGCACCTGGTTCCCAAGGATGACAAGTCCAGGGTTGCCTTGGAGATCAAGGAGGACGATGTCAGGAACATCCTCAGCCAACTGTCATTGCTTCCCGTAACGGGTGACTGTGAAAGCGTCATCCTCTACGCTGGGAAACACGGGGTGCATATCTTCTCGGAGGACGGGAAAACTGTCCTTGGGACTGACGGCGCCGCAGCTTCCATGGCCGACAGTTTCGTGAAGGTGGACAGGCGGAATCTGGCAAGGGCGCTTACGCTGTGGCACACCAAGCTGAGCTTCAGCGGCAAGTCACCCGTGATGGCGCAGGGGATGTTCCCCGGATATTTCCTGTTCATGCCGATCAACGGTGAAATAACAGGCAAAGAGAAATTCCTGTCGCTCGTAAAGGACAGGACAAACCCAACAAAGGAGAAGACAGTGAATGCAAGAACAGCAGAGACGGCTCCGCAGACTGCAACGGCTACCGTACCACGCACAGTGGAGGAGAAACCGGCGTTCCAGGTTGTCGGCAGCAGGCAGGAGAACGGCGAAGTATTCGAGGAGGCATCAACTGCGGTTGAAGTTCTCAAGGCTTCCATCAAGGCGATCTATGATGGTGTAGCAGACTTGCAGCGCAAACTCAAAGATGCGCAGCGGGCAATCAAAAACAAGGAAAGGGAGTACCAGAGCACGAAGCAGTTGATTACGAAACTCAGGACTGCCTCGGGGTTCTAAAGTATTACACATTCCTTTCCTTCGGGCCCGCATTTCTGGAAACAGGAGTGCGGGATTTCTATTTCAAACCCATAAACCAGGAGTAATAAAATGCTTAAATTGACATCATCGTTTTCAAAGAAAGTTCCAGCGGAGACACAGTTCTCATCGCTGAGCTATCATGCATCAGTCGAAGTCGAACTCCCGGACGGTCTCACAGACGCCCAGCTCAAGGAGAAGATAAGCGGTACGTTCGCACTTGTGCGTGAGTCCGTGGAATCCGAGATCGGAGGCTCCAAGGGCAACAACACAGTAAAGGCGGCGGCTCCGGCTCCAGTCCAGAAAGCACCCCAGGAACAGCAGGCCGCTATACCGGCCAGCAACAAGCAGGTGAAATACCTGTTCGACCTTGCAAGGGAGGCTGGCCTGAAAATCGACAACCTGGTGAAGAAGTTCAATGTCAAAACTCCGTATGAGCTCACAAAGCCACAGTGCAGTGCGCTTATAGACGAACTCGGAGCTTCGAAAAAGGCAGCTTAAAACATAAACCATGAGCGGCACCCAAAGGATACGCTCCCCAGGGTGCCGTTTCATTTCAGGAGGAAAACATTATGACCAGTCTTGCAGAATACAGAAAGAGACCGCATCACTCTTTCTCGTCTTTAAACCTTTACCTCAATATATGCTCATTGAAGTATGCGTTCGAATACGTGTACAAGCTGGAAAAGGAGCACACCGCTGTCAGCCTGGCCTTCGGGAAGGCGTTCCACGCGGCAGCGGAATGGATTGCGAGACAGAGGCAGGCCGGGGAAAAGATAACCACTGCGGAGATCCAGGACTTGTTTACGGACTGCTGGAACCTGCAATGCGTATCCGATGACAGGATAGCGTTGGGCAGCAAAGAGGAATGGGAGACACTGAATGACACCGGCAGGAAATCCGTGGAATGCCTCAATGACAGCTGGCCCCAGGAGGAAAAAGTAATGCATGTCAGCCATGCGTTCTGCGTTCCGATTGTGGATGCCGAGGGCAACACCGTATCGGAAAAACCGCTGATCGGGGAGTGGGACTGCGTGGTTAAGGACAGGCTGAATGAAGTCTGCATCGTAGACTGGAAAACATCAGCCCGTAAGTGGCCAACAGACAAGGCGCACAAAGATCTCCAGGCGACGTGTTTCACCTATGCACACCAGAATCAGTACGGCAAAAATCCGCTTTTCCGTTTCGATGTCGTGACCAAGACAAAGGTGCCTTCATACGAGCAGCACAGCACAATAAGGACGAAGGATGATTTCCACAGGCTTGCCAGGATGGCGAGTGTTGTGGAACGTGCTGTTGAAGCCGAGATATTCTTCCCCGCAGAATCTGGCTTCTACTGTGACGGTTGCTCATTCAAGGCGGCATGCCGGGAGTGGCACCGTGCAAAGGCGAAGACAATATCATTCGCAAAGGCTGCGTGAGCCATGGATGGGAACTCAGTCTACAAATACACGCTGAACCGTGAGAAGGTCTGCGGCATCAGGGAGAGCACTCAGCTGTCTAGTCCCGGCAGTGTTGCGGATTATATCAGGGCGACCGGCATAGCGTCCGAAGAGCAGGAACATCTGATAACGCTGGTGCTTGACACCAAGAACCAGATACGGGGTTATTACACAGTGGTGATAGGGCTCGCTGACCAGGCAGTTGCCCATGCCAGGGAAATATTCCGGTATGCGATAATCCAAAACGCATCCTCAATTATACTCTCGCATAATCACCCAAGTCAGATTGTGGACCCGTCATTCGACGATGTCCGGCTCACGGCTGATATGAAGGATGCAGGCAAGATCATCGGGATCAAGCTGCTGGACCATATCATCGTGTCGGAGACTTCGTATTTCAGTTTCAGGGAAAAGAACATGCTTTAAAAACAAAGACAAACAGGGGGGAGATTTATGGACGGAGAACTTGTATTGCATTGCGGAGCCGAGAAGGTGAGCCGTGCGGATCTCATGAATGTCGCGACACCTTTTGCAACCGAGACCTGGAGGCCGGTGCCGCATTATGAAGTCGCGGAACTCGTGGCCAACGAGGCAAAGCGCAGGGGCTACGAAATAATCAAAGAGGAATATGGGCTAACACCTAAAGGCGACAGGATGTTTGGTGTTCTCAGATTCAAGCCGGAAAACTCCGGCTTGGAATACACACGGGCATTGGGAATCAGGAATTCGCACAACAAGCAGTTCGCACTGGGGTTAGCTGCGGGTATGTCCGTATTCTGCTGTGACAATCTCTCATTTTCCGGTGATATAACAATCCACAGGAAACACACTTCGGGAATCGAGATTGAAACATTGATCCCCGAGGCGTTCGACAGGCTTGGCGAACAGTATTTGAGACTTGAGGAGAGGATCGCTGGCATGAAGCTTGAAATGCTGAGCATCGACGAAGCCCGAGTGGTTACGGTGATGGCCGCTGAGATCAGGGCCATACCGTCGAGCGACATAATTCCGGTGCTTCAGGAGTTCAAACAGCCGCGTCATTCCGAGTTTTCATTGCCGAATAGGTGGAGCCTGTATAACAGCTTCACCGAGACGGCGAAGACTTACAGCCCGGCAAGGGCGGACAAGTGCTACCGCGGACTCGCAAATATCTTCGATTTGAGATAGTAAATAACAGACAGGCGGGAGCCTCAGTGCCCCGCCTGATTTTATGAAAGGGAAATTTATGCCAGCTATTATCTGGATCGCGATTTCAATCGCAATTGTAATGCTGGGAATCGGGGGGAGCGCGAGCTTCCCAGAATTACCCCAGTACGTATTCCGCCCCGTAGTGGAGAAGAGCTTTGAACTCGTCAAGCCTATTGCATGGGCGCTGGCGTTGGCACTCGGAGCCGTTGGAGGAATCTTCATGTACAGGAAATGGTTCAAAAAGGAGGCTAGATGATTTCAAGATTGATGTTACCGATGCTCGTCATTGTTGTCATGCTGACGGCATGTGACAGGAAGCCCAGTTATGAAGACGGATACAGGAGCGGTGCCGCCGCTGGTTACCGTGCCGGCGCCGCAAATACCGCAAAGCTTATAGAGCAGTCGGCGGACAAGTTCCGTGTAGATCTCCGGCAGAGGGCGC
>CAZION010000123.1:0-20172 GCA_964540865.1 uncultured Victivallis sp. | reverse complement strand
AGAGGCACAGAGGCGCAGAGGCACAAAGGCGCAGGGGAACAGAGGCAGAGAGGCACAAAGGCGCAGAGGCAGAGAGGCACAAAGGCGCAGAGGCACAGAGGCGCAGAGGCACAAAGGCGCAGGGGAACAGAGGCAGAGAGGCACAAAGGCGCAGAGGCACAGAGGCACAAAGGCGCAGAGGCACAGAGGCACAGAGGCACAGAGGCAGAGAGGCACAAAGGCGCAGAGGCGCAGAGGCACAGAGGCACAGAGGCACAAAGGCACAGAGTTTTTAAATCCAGAAATATATTTCTTCAACTTGAGCCTCTGCAGGAGGCGATATATTGTAGCCCAACGGCGTGAGCCTTGGGAAAATCAGTAAACAAAACAAGGAGCTAAGCCCCCGCTAGGGCGGCGATACAGATATTATGGGGCACACATTCTCAAACAATCTTTTTCATGTAATATTCAGCACAAAGGGAAGGGTTGGGCTAATTCTGCCCGAATTAAAAAATGATTTATATAAATACATGTCAGGCATAGCCAAAAACGAAGACTCGCAAATCCTGAAAATCAATGGAATAGATAACCATGTACATATTCTTGTTAAAATAAAGCCCTCGGCATCAGTTTCCGATTTTATATGTAAAATGAAATCCAATTCGTCAAAATGGGTTTCGGAGAATTATGAATTAAGCTATGGGGTTCAGTGGCAGGGAGGATTTTCATCTTTCAGCGTTAGCGAATCTCAAATTAATGTCATTTCCAGATATATTGACAATCAGGAAGCACACCACGTTAAATTTTCTTTTGAAAAGGAACTTGAAGACTTCCTAAAGAAAAATAAAATCGCTTTTGATACAAAGCATTTTCTGGATTGATTCTGTGTCGCCGCCCTGGCGGGGGCTCTTTCTTTTTTTTATTTTATCATGTCCCAAGGCTTACGCCATTGGGCTACAATATGCCGCCTCCTGCAGAGGCTATAATACAATGCTGCGAAATGTATTTATTCTTCAGCCCTCGCAGAGGGCGACACAACAATAAAACATTAAAACCACTAGGAAAATGCGTATAAATCCGATAATTTACTTGGATGAGGCAATTTCAAAATTGCCTCAATTGAGCTGATTTCTTAAGTTGGAGTACAAGCTTCAGCTTGCGTAACCTTTTGAATGCTAAGACAAACTAAAGTTTGAACTCCAACGGGCCTGCCTCCCGCAGTAACAGGTTTTCGTAGTTTTGAAATCAGCTCCAGAAATATATTTCTTCAATTTCAGCCTCTGCAGGAGGCGACATATTGTAGCCCCATGCGCCTGCCACGGCGTAGTCTTGGCGAAGCCGGGTAAGCGTGGGGATTTGGGATAAATAAAAAAACAATGCGCCG
Organism: uncultured Victivallis sp.; assembly: GCA_964540865.1. Taxonomy (GTDB): domain Bacteria; phylum Verrucomicrobiota; class Lentisphaeria; order Victivallales; family GWF2-50-93; genus GWF2-50-93. The sequence continues at coordinate 18,809 of CAZION010000123.1, read as the reverse complement.
CGCAAGGCGGGATGTCCAAGGCAGGATCTTCCTGAATTCAATTCCGATGGATATTGGACATTCCGTGTTGGATATTGGATATTCAGTAAAAAAAAAGAGCCATCCTCGCGGATGGCTCCTTTTTTTATCCGCCTCTTACCGCTTGAACCAGATGGCATCCTGCGGCGGGATTTTATGCTTGCCGCTCAGTGTCTCTCCGGTCCACAGGTCGCGCACCGGATGCTTCAGGGTGATTTCCCGTGGCCATGTCATCCAATTGAGGTATCCCTCGTAGGTTCCATCGTCACGCTCGAGCACGAGATGTCCAGAAGGCATGTTGTTTATCCCTTCTGATGAAATACCGTTGAGCGTGCGTCTGCTTGGAGCAAAATTGTCGGTAGCCGTCTTGAGCAGCTTACGTGCTTCCGGTGACAGGTTGGCCAGGTCGCCGCCGATTTCGCAGATGGCTCCTGAAAGAATCGCCATTGTCGCCCATAGTCGGTTCTGTCCGGGGGTGTTTTTCGGACACCATCCGATCGAATCGGAATCACCAAGCAGGCAATCATGGCGGTAGAACGGACTGGCGCTGGTCAGGCAGATTGCCGACACCCGCTCTTCTGCGCATGAACCATCTCCGATATCCATTCCCATCCTGACACCATCCGCATAACGTCCTACAAACGGATTTCCGCCTCCGTTGCATACCACTGCAACAAGAAGGAATCCTCCCTTCGGCACAAATTCGCGAATGTCCTGTAGGAACAAGTTCCGCAATTCAATAGCGGTCCTGTCCTGATTGCGGTAGCGGACCTGTGGGACCTCGAAAGGCATGCTCCAGAAGTCCATCTTGACTCCCTGGTAACCCCAGTCCTGGAATATGGTGCGCCAGGCATTCCGTGTAAACTCGCGGACTTCGGGTATTGAGTAGTCCAGGTAAACCGACCTGGCGCCGAAGGTCTTTCCACCTTCGAGTTGCAAGATCCAATCTGGACGTTCCTTGGCCATTGTCGACTGGCTGAAAATGCGCGGTGTTGTCCAAATGGCTGGCATGACACCTGCCTTTTTTATGGCCTCGGCCGTAGCTTTCATTCCTTTAGGGAACAGTGCCGGATCATGCGGCGGGGTTCCATCGTCGTAAAAGATCTCCAGGCAAGATGCAAACCAGCTTTCCATGGTCTTATAACGGGCCAGGTTACGCTGATAACCGTCGTCTATCATTACTATTTTTGGTTTGTCGGGTACCAGTTTCGCCAGTGCACGGGCGTTGTCGGCAATCGTCTTCTCGGTGATGTCGCAGTATGATCGCGGCCTATAGTTGTAGTTCCACGACCCCCACACGACGGCTTCACGCAATACGGATTTCTCGCCATAAAAAGAAATTCTTTTTCGTAGAAGCCGGTAATATTCCTCCACTGCGTCTTCAAGGCTCCCGGGAACTGACAGCATCACCCAGCGTTCCGTTTCGAATTCCTTTCCACCTTTGACTTTGATGGATGGAACTCCGGAAAAATATTCAGTTGCCTGCATCCGGGTCTTCTTGCCGCTGCTGCTGAGGTGCCAGTAAGGCTTGCAGCGTTCCTGGCTCATTACCGCCATCAGGATTGTACCGCGTTCGGGATGGGTGAAGAAAATTCCGGGGAACGGCCAGTCCTCGGAAATTCCGAATTCGCCTTCTGTTCCAGGAACCGGGGCGAACAGACCGTCTGTAAAATAAGAAAATCCTCCGAAGTAGCGGTCGCATTTGAAAAGTTCGCTGTGCACAGCCTTCCAGCCAGCACCTTCAAGATCCAGGCTTCCGTCAAACATGGTTATCTCCGAGATGTCCAATGTGGCCTCGCGAAGATTCTTGATTGATTGCCAGAACTCGATTGCGCCACCTGGCAGGCGGCGCGTATGGAACTGATGCTCCACTCCAATTTTTGCCGCGCCGGTTCCAAGGGGGCGTGACTGGCCGCGGGCCGTCTTGATTGAAGTGTCGCCATGGTTCAGCGAGAATCCTGTGGCTGTCCGGAATTCCAGATGTTTTTTATCTTTCACGCATTCGATGGAAAACTTAGACATTCTACTTATCTCCCTGTAACGATAAAATTTATATTCGAGGGGCCGTTACAAATCCCCCGTCATATCGCGGTGAAATCCGCATTGTATTTGTGCCGCCGCCCTGCGGGGGCTCTTTCTGCGTTCGTTTTCATTTTGAGTGGGTGAATACACAAAATATAAAAATCATGAATATCCAATATCCAACACGGAATGTCCAATATCCAAGGAAATTATCGGAATTTTCACGTTTAGCCGTATCCATTGTTTTGAATAATATTGAGCTCAACTCGTCGGTTTTTTTATAATTTTCTCCGACGGTTGAACAAGTTCGTCTTTTCTTCCCTTCATCGGTTGGATATTCCGTGTTGGATATTGGATATTCAGCCCTGTTCCCCATTCATCCCTTCAACCGTTCCAGGCGTGCGATGCATTCAATCATCGAACGGCCCGTGTGGTATGAGACCTTCCAGGCGTTGCCAACATTTGAATCAATAGCGTTTCCTTCTCTGTCCAGCAGGACCCGCCATTCACCTATACCCTTCACGATCATATGCCGGTCAATGAAATTCCAGACGGTCTCAAATGCATCGAAATATTTTTCTTCCTGAAAGAGTTCCAGACCGTCCAGGAACCCCACCAGCACTTCCGAATGCTGCCAGAATTCCTTGTCCTTGATCAAGGGGCCGCCCTTTGATGTCCCGTCCCGGTAAATGCCGCCGAATTCCCAGTCAACACCGTGTTCGACCGCATGGGATAGCAGGCGTCGGATGTTTTCAAGATATGGGCCGATGTCGCTGCCGGAGCTTTGAAAGGCGTCTCGCATAAGCCATGCCAGCTCGACATTGTGTCCGTATGAGGTGGTGTCGGTAGGCGTGGCGGGCGCATCTCCGGCCCGTTCCGCATTCCAGGTCCGGCGGATGGCGATGGCCGGGATCGGATTGAACTCCAGATCAAACTGGTTTCGCCCGCACCCGGTCTCAGGATCAACCATGCGTCGCATTATCAGGTCTATCACCTCAAGAAGCTTCCGGTGGTGTATCTCCTCGCCGGATGCCGCGTATAAAGTAGTGAAGGCCTCCATCAGGTGCATGTGGGTGTCCAGGCCTTTACGGTCTCCGGCGCAGAAACCGCTCGGGGCCACTGTCCAGTCGCGTTCCAGGTTTTCATAGTATCCGCCGCGCAGGGTATCTGCAGCATATTTCTGAAGCAGGTCGAAGGTGTGGGAGGCATAGTCCAGGCCACGCCGGTCACCGGTTGCACGGAAGTATTCCGCAAATGCGTATATGGCGAAACTCTGGCCGTAGACAACTTTGCCGTTATCCATTTCCGAACCGTCCCGCTTCACCTTCCAGAACCAGCCGCCGTGTTTGGTATCCCAGAAGCGGCTTATGATGAAGTCGGCGCCGGCATCGGCCATTTTTTTGAATTCAGGCCGGTCTGGATACGCACGCAGGAGCCTTGAGAACCACCATAGCAGGCGCACCTGGGTGTTCAGGTATTTCTCAGGCATTTCCAGCGCTTCGCCTTTTTCGTTGAAGTTGGTCCGGTACCCTCCGAACTCAGTATCCAGGGCCCTCTCCATCCAGAACGGAATGATGCCGTTCTCCAGGTGATCTTTTATCCTTTTCAGAAGCGGGGATACGCGTCCGCCCAGTTTTGCGTTGTCCATATCCAATTCTCCTTTTCAATGATTTGTCAAGATTACTAATCGTATCATAATAGTCTCGATGCATTTCCTGTTTAACGGAGCGCGGGTTTTCCAACCCGCGGTAGTCTTTCCAGGCGGGTAGGAAAACCCGCCCTCCGTTATTTTCTAACTCCATTCTGTTTCGAGACTATTATTAACACTTACTATCTTTCCGGTTCAGGAATCACGAGCTCCCGTGTGAAGTGAATGTAGGGGAAGCACTCCGGGATGTGCGAATCCCATGCGCCGTGTGCGCTCCATGCCCAGCCGCCGGAATCCTTTGCCGGAGGCGCCTCCTTGACCTGGTTGAACCGCGAGAAATCCATGCGCCAGACATCGCCCTCGCGCGGAGGGATGGAGCGTCCATCTCCCCGAGCCAGGCATTCCATGCCGGCCCACGGGAAAGCCAGCTCCACAGTCCACCCACGGTCACGGGTGCTGGGATCGTTGATTACGCCGTCAGCGAACACGGCGCAGCGCATTCCGGGCAAGTCCCATTGAAAAAAGCCGAGGCGCGGCCCGCGCGGATGGGTGGTGAATCCAACGCCATTCCATGGAGTTGCGCCTGGCGCGTCGCGCCGGAACTCAGCAGCCTTGCTGAAGCCGTCTTTATCATAAGCGTCCTCCCAGACAAATAACGCTTCATATGGTGTGCCGAGGGGATTTATCTCAAACTCGTAATATGCATTCTTTCCGGCAATGAAAACCTCGACGTCGTTTTCCTTCCATATCGGTGTGTCGCGTTCGGTCATTGTGGCGGCGATAAATGGTTCTTCGACCCAGAATCCGACGTAAAGGCATTCATCGTCCCAGAGCACTGCGGCTCGCGTGTCATGGATCGTGGGCTTGCCGGTGATCAGATCAACAAAGCGCGGTGAACGCGGCGCGGCGCGCCAGGCCGGCTCGTCCAGTCGGCCGTCGAGCCGCGGCGGCTGCGCGACACGGTGTGCCGTGTAATGAGGTATTTTAGCATCGGGCCATGGGAATGAGTCTTTTGTGTTTTTAGTCATTTATTGTTCTCTTTCGATAAAATTAGCCAATTGTAAAATTATAACTGTTAAGTTGAGAGTCTGTTTTATCCCCTGCCGGCTTGTCCGGCAGGAAATAAAGATTGGCCAGCTATTACTTTTGCCTGGTCACTTCCCCTTTGCATCCGGCGGTTCGATATACCGCCGGATGCAAAGGGGGGATATTCTCCTATATTAGCCTAAAAAATCTCTTGCTCCTGCCGGACAAACCGGCAGGGGGCATTTTTCACGCTCAGCACTTCTTCAATTCGACCCAGTGGCTCAGTGCGCAGCACGCAATCTGGATCATGGCTCCGGTGATCCTGTCTCCACGCAGCTTCATGTCAAGCTGAAGGTGGTGATAGGGATGATATGGGCGGCGGCATGCGTCGTAAGTTTCGGTGCGTCCGGCCATTACTCCGGTGACCCATCCGTCAGTACATTTAAGGTTGTTGACCAATGTTGGCAACTGTTCCCCCAGCTTTGCGTGGACATCGCCAGAAGATTTGAACGAGAGGCTCATCGGAAGTTCCTTCTCGTACGTGTGCAGTGTTCCGCGCCATTCGCCCAGCAGTTCTGGAATCGGCTGGATGACCGGGGCAGGGGTGCCCGCGACAGAAGGCTTGTTTTTTTCAAGCTCAGCCTGTTTCTCCGCAAATCCCGGCAGGATCACAGGAAGAATGTACTGCTCTATCTCGTGGGGGGCCGCGCAGAAGTTATTTGCCATTGCGCTTATTGCGATTCCATGCCGTGGCAAGAAGATAAGTTGTGCGACTGTTCCGCCCATTCCGCCTGCGTGACTGATGATAGGACCCCATTCGCTCTGTTCAATCACCCATCCGACTCCATATCCGGATGCAGGGGGTGATTGGCGGTTCGCCGGGCTGCAGTTGCTCCGGTCTGCGGTTGGCACATGCATGGAGGCGACGGTCTCTTTTGAAAGCGGCGCTTTCTGATCCGCTAGGAGCTGTCCGAGGTTGAACATGCCGAAGCGGAGCAGGTCGTGCGCACTGCAGTAAATGGATGAGGCACCGCGGTGATCTACGTCGTAGAAGGGGATTGGGCGTCCATCTTCCTCGTAACGTTCGGCGGCGAAGTCCTCCAGACCGGGACCGATGTCCACCGAGCTGCGGGTCATCCCCAGCGGCATGAAGAATTCGCGACGCATGAAGTCTGCGAAGCTCATCCCTGACACCCGTTCAATCAGGTGATCCATGATGCCGTATCCGATGTTGGAGTAGCGATATCTCTCTCCGGGCAGGGCTATGATGTTCCCGTATCGCCTGATGGATTCCTCCATGGGCGGTTTCCGGCTCAGTTCAGATGCGGCGTAGAAGTGCTCATGTCGGGGGAGACCTGAGGTATGGTTGGCCACCCTGCGGACCGTGACGTCATCCGGATTGCCGATCCACACCTTTAACTGGCTGTCTTTGCCGAGGTAGTTGTTGACGGGCTTGTCAAATTCAATCTTGCCCTGTTCGACAAGCTTCATCACGCCGGCCGCCGCGAACGGCTTGGTGGTGGATGCCAGCGAATACATCGTGTGCGGTGTGGCCGGGATCCGCTTCTCGCGATTTGCCCAACCGAAGGCTTCCTCCCATATGATCTCGCCATGGTGCGCTACCGCCACTGACATTGACGGGGTGCTGGATTTCAGCATCTCCTGCTGAATCCGTTGCCTTACTCCTGCAAAAATATCACTGCTCATTTTTATCTTTCTCCTTGTTGAATCTGTATTTCTATTTGACCGTCAGCGGTCCGAACTTCATCAATTCATGGAATGACCGCTTTCCGGCTGGCGAAAAGGCCGAGAGTTCCGTCTCCTTGTCCCGGGCGCGCTGGCGGCAGAGGTTGAAATGCCATGGGGCCGATTCGGTCGGTTTGCCGCCGGCGATGCCGTTGAGCGCATCAACTGCCTCGGCATTCTCTCCTGCCACAGGCACGCGAAGTTCCAGCGACCAGAATCCGTCGCCGCGATACCCGGCAGCTTCAACTCCCGATGACCAGGACGAGTTGAATTTTCCGCCTTGCCTGTCCATGTCGAACACAGAACCGGCGGGGCTGAATGCGAGCTGGTAGTATGAGTGCACCTGCGTTTCCAGCAGAAGCTCGATATTGTCGCCGTTGAACACGTTTGCGTTTTTGTTTTCTGTAGATGCGACGTAGAGGTTCTTCATGTCGGCGTCTTCGCACTTTATACCGAAATAGAGGGAGTTGTCAGCCCAGCCGACACGGTATGATGTTTTTGAGACCGGTGCATTCCCTGTCGTAACGTCGGCCAGCTGGTAGTCCGGTAATCCCTCCCAGAATTTGTCATCGAGTTTCCCATCCAGTTTGATGTCGCCGCTTTTGCGTTCCAAGGCCTGTGCCGCAGGCAGATTCTTCTCCCTGCCTTTTGCCAGCTTTTCACGCAATGGTTTCAGACGCTCCATGTAAACAACAAGAAGGTCAACCCGTTTGCCATAGACCGAGTCCCCGGCCGCTTTCTGCGCGGCGGCAAGCAATTCAAAGAGCCGGTCAATCACAGCCACGTCCTTGTTTGCTTTTATCCAGTTGCCTTCAGCGTACTCGATAAACGCCTTCATCTCCTTTGCGGCTGGGCCGTAGAATTTCTCGTAATACTCGGCCAGCAGTGCGTTCACATCCTGGTTTGCATCCCATAGGAAACGGGAGGTGACATAAACATTCAGATGATTGGCCGCCATCGGTTTCCACGTGGGCTCCTTTGGTTGCCAGTTCTCGGATATTTCAATGAATTCACCTCTGGATTTTCCTTTAAGGAAATGCAGATCATCGGCAATGATATGAGGGAAATAGACCGGCACTCCCACCCATGGTCCGTCCGCACGGCTGTGCAAGTAATAGTCCCAGACATATAGATCTTTTGACGGCAGTTTCTCCAGCCACGCCTCAGTCATCTTATTGAATTGCCCCTGGGTTTTCTTGTCATAAAACTCGCTCCGCCACCGGCAGAGGATAACCGCCATGTTTGGACTCAGCTTGTCAATCTTCTCAGGCGGCAGCTGATAGACCGAGTACGCCAGGTTGCTCAGTTTCTTGTCGGGATTGGTCTTGTATATTTCCTTCGCCACATCATTCATGAAACTCCAGACGTAGTCCGACAACATGCCGTTCCAGCCGCGCTGCCTGGTCGCCTTGCCCTTGCAGAGCTCGCATTCGCACATCGTGCCGTAGCCGTCCACCGGCGCAATGGAAAGGATCTGCTCCTCAGGATATATTTTTAAAACAGCCTGGATGTACTTCTCTGCGGCATCCTTCAATCCCTGCGAGGAAAAACAGGGGAATCCCTGATCATAAGCCAGGTTTGTAGCCCTTTTGCCATTGTAAAGTGCGAAATATTCCGGATGGGATTTGTCGCGGTTATGAACGTTGATCAGTCCGTGTCCGCCACCGAAGCCATCCCTCTGGTTGACACCCATGCGCATCTGCCACATGACATAATCTTTGGAACCGCGCCTGAAATCATTATACATTATGCATAGGTGGCGGAGCTGGAAATCCGGTTTGACTGTCTTGTCCACATTCGGAAGGGCAATACTCTTCAATGTCGGAACAACCTCTCCAAGTTCGCCTGGGAAATACCAGCGCACACCAAGGCTGCGGAGAAATTCATATACGGCGTTCATGGAGCCACGCTCATCGTAAGAGGACACCTTGACCGATTCGCTGAATTCGTCGCTTTCCATGGGGTTGCTCCAGGTTCCGCCGGTCAGGGCGTCCCATTTCTCGTAATGCTTCGGCCGGCCTTTCTCGTAACCTATGTAGATTTCACGCGCCTTGAAATCCTGGTCATGGCCAAGCAAGGCCAGCCAGTCTTTTCCAGAAACCATCTTGAATGCGCCGTATTTAAGACCTTCATCGCTCAATTTCAATTCATCGGTATACTTGCTTTTTCCGATATAAATTTTCACAGGTATGGCGCTGCTCACCTCGTTCGCGACCGGCAGTTTCGCGCCGCTGATTTTTTCAATGTAATCCTGCAGTTCCGTGGCGGCTATCTTGACCGCGCGGGTTGGATTGTCAGGTATGATGATTTGCGCCTGCGGCTGACCGTCCTTCACGATGAAGTTTTCAGCGATGGCCGAACTGGAGAACAGGAAACCCATAATCCCGGCAACAATCAGCATCAATCCATTTTGAAACGATACTTTCTTTCTCATTGCACAATCCCTTCTTTACTAGTTATAATATTCTTAAATTATTTAAATTTAAATTCTTTTTCTTCTCCGATGCGGTGAACTCTAAATCAATTTTCAACTTCCAGAACTTTCGAACTTACGCATTTCCGAACTCTAGAACTTCCTGATTACTTTCCGCTTCCTTTCATCAGTTCCTTGATGGATGCCACGGCCGCATTGATCATCCGTTCACCCGCGTCTGCGGCGACGAAGCTGCATCTGTTAACGTCCGCACCGTATCCGCCTTCCTTGACCGCCTGCACGGTCGGAATATAAATAAGGAACGGTGAGCCTTCGCCGCAATATGAGACCCCGAGCAGGAAAGTGTTGGGCAGCGGTGAATTCTTAGTTAGATCGAGCTGGTGCTGGATAAATATTTCCCCTGGGATGGTCACAAGTGCGATGTCGTTATTGATAACCGCCGTCATGACACATGCATCAGTTATCTTGTCTCCGGTCCGGTGGGGAATCTTGACCATGTTTTCTTTTATCTCAATGGTTGAAGTTTTTTTGGCCTGCTGTGATTTTATGTTCTTGGCAACGTCCAGGGCTCCTTTTCCGAGGGAGATACCGGCCTGCCGCATCAAATTGAAGCCGTGTTCACCGTTCAGGCCGGTGTCATATGGATCCTGGTCGCCTTGCGCACCCTGCAGGAACATGGCCATGCAATCAGGGCCCAATTCCTTTTCAACATAATCCACCATCGCCCCCGGGAAATCCCTCGAAAGGACTCCGGATCCCATCATTCCTACGGGATGACATCCGTAGTTGACCAGGAACGCACGCGGTTTGCCGGCACTGTCGTTGACCTGGATTACCCCGACTGTCGGGTCGATCGGCGTGGTCAGCAATCTTTTCGGATTGTCCCACATGTCCGTAACTTTCCCGTCCGCTCCGACGAGCCGCCGGTTATGCGCCATGTAAACACTCTCGAACGGACCTCTTCCCGCCACAATCTGCGCCGGGAACATATTCTTCGTTGCTTCTCCGATCGCGGCGACGACCTTCGCCTCCGTTGCCGAATACCACGGGTCCTCGGACAATCCGGGCCAGTCCACCGTCACTCCCGGGTCGTCCTTGATGTAGTCCCAGCCCCACGAGCGTACGGCGTTGGTCGGGCACAATCCCCTGGGTATCATCGAGGAGTGCGTATGGGTGCAGTTGAATATCACATGATCAACCTTCCATTTCGCCTTGGCTTCCGTGATCACTTTTTTTGAGGAAAATATGATGAGGTCCAATGAGACTATCGCCAGTGAAGTCTTTTCATTCTTGAGCACCAGCACCCGTGCGAATATCGGGTCAAGGATATTGGGCGGAGGCGTCTTTTTGCCGGTTTCAGCAGAAGACTGGTCCGGCAAACGCCATGACTCGCCTTTGGCCGTTACAAATGCTTCGTCCGGGGTAATGTCCACTTTCGCTGTTCCCGCGAAAAGCTGGCCTCCATCTTCTGCACCGTAAGCAGTGAGCCCGATCCCGAAAGCAATTATACTCATAATGATCCTATATATGTTTTTTGTCATCCTCATTTTCCTCGCTTAATAAACTGTCGTCGGTCGTGTTTAGTTCCAAGTTTTAGGTTTTAAGTTTTAAGCCCATAAACTTCCGAACTTTCGCATTTCCACATCCTCGAACTCCCCTGTATCTCTCTTCTGCGAATTGCGAAAATTCGCATTCCAAGGATTCGCTTCGCTCATCAATAATTCATTTGAAGTTGGACGTTTCCGCCATGGAGCCTGTCGGACTTAGAAAAATCTGTTGGCATTAACTTGCGTTTGGTACTTTTTGTTAGTAGTAGTGCAATTTATTGCACGTTCTTTTAAGATAACGGCGTATAAATTCGCCTACTACGAACGAAATCCAACTAAGTCCGACAGGCTCCATGGCGGACTGGACGTTCGATGTTTAGGAAATTCCTCGGGCAGGAATGCCCGAGTTACTCCAGAACTTCAGCACTTCAGAACTTCAGAACTTCAGCACTTCAGAACTTCAGAACTCTAGAACTCTAGAACTTCTTACCTGCGATATTTCACCTCAAGGGCCTTTCCGGTTTCGGAACTCTTTTTGATATGTGCAATCAATTCGTCTACGTCGTAGCCGGTTAATATTGACTGGGATCCCTGTTTCCCGTTTTCAATGTTCTTGCAGAAGAAGCCCAGGGCTTCGTCAAACGGTGAAACGGCATCGAAGTGGTATTCGGTCAGGTTACCGGTGGCGTTGTCGTAGTGGTGCAGCATCGACACCTTGGTCTGCGGGCAGTCCCAGGCTGCACTGAAAATTTCAAGACGTCCGCCTATGCCGTTGATTTCAACCTTCTCGTCCCAGCCGTCCTTCAGGTATCCGACTTTGCGGAGCGGGTGCGCCCACGCTTCAAAATCAACAAGTCCGTTCTGTGTCTCCATAAATGCCATTGCGTGTATGTCGTAATCCCTGTCCGCTGGCATTGTAATCTTTCCATAAATTTTCTGCGGGCGGCCCAGAAAGAAAAGAATCAAGTCGAAAATATGGCTGCCGCCGCATACGAGAATTCCGCCGCCGTAGTTTCTTCTCACCTTCGAGGTTCCACCGGGAGGGGTGTGGAAAAAACCGGCATCCGGATTCTTGTCCCATAAATTGCCCCAGCACTGATGCACCCTGATGTGTGTGGAAACTATTTTTCCAAGGGACGGAAGAAGTTCCTTGGCTTTCGCCACGGCCGGAATAAAGCGTTTCATGTATGATGTGTAGAAGATGCTCCCCTTTGCTTCCGCGGCTTTTATTATTTCCAGGGAGTCATCCGGATTTTCCGTTAGGGTTTTCTCGCAGATGACAGCCTTCCCCAAACGGATTGCCTCAAGGCAGATGTCCTTGTGCACGGATGAAAGTACGGTGATGACAACCGTATTCACTTCCTTGTCGGCGACCACATCCTTCCAGTCCGCTGTATACTTGGCGTTGAATTTTTCCGCGTACGGTTTTGCGTTCTTTTCTACAAGGTCGCAAACCCATTTGACCTGCGCCCCGGCTTTTTCCAGTCCGGAGAAATGGAACTTCGAAATGTTACCGCAACCTATGACACCAGTGACTAATTTCATTTTATAAGACTCCTTATGTTTTTTGTCATTTCAAACAACAGTTATTTCTTTTAATTCTTTTTTCGAGGGATCAAAACTGAAAGTCCTGAATTCAAGCGGATTGAATGTCAGCTTTTTGGCGAATCCGGCGAACGGAAATTCCAGCACTGTCTCCGTTTTGATTCCGGCAGGTTCGAAAAGCCTTACAACGAGAGCTCCGCCTTTCTCAGCTTTTGTCGCGCTGACCAGCTGAACACTGTTGCCTTTTATTTTGCAGAACTCCTTCAGTTCATTGCCTGAACCAGGAGGGAAGAATGACAAGGCGAACGGCTTCTCGTTTTTAACAAGCGCCTCCCTGTCGACAGATTCCATTTTGTTTTTCAAAGGTCCGGCATTGAACCAGAAACGGAACAGTCTTTCACCCTGGTCTATCCTGGGGGAAAACCTGTCCTGCGGCACTATCGGCCTTTGGGCGATAGGATGGCCTGAATATGCAGGAGATCTCAAAAGTGAAAGCCCCAGCACCCCTTTCTCAAAACTCGACGCGTATGTTCCGTCATTTATGCACGTGAGTGAATGTTTGTCGGAGTTGACCGCAATCCACTTCTGGGCGACATTTTCATCGCCGTCGATGGAAAGTGGACTGTGCCCGAAGGCGGTCTGCCCGATGAACTCGCGGCAGTTGAAAGGCACAGGCACATTCAACTTGAGGAAACGGTTTTTTTCATTCCAGAATACGCGGGTGAACACTTCAAACTCGCTTCCTGATTTCGGTATCATGTACTGCTGGCAGATCCTTGATGTGTTGAATGAGAAAACGGATTCAATCACGGTCCTGACCGCACCGTCTTCGATCACCCGGACCGGAGCGAGTGTTTTTGTCTGAACACCGCAGAATTTAGCGCAGGCCGAGGGTGTGCTCAATTTGAATGCACCTTCGATCTTGTCGAATCTTTTCACCCTCATGCCCCACGGATCTTCATTGTCGATAATAACGGTAGGCTCAAATGCGCCGGCCCCGATATATTTGACACCTTTGACCGAATAATATTCGAGAAGCCCTGTCTTGCCGCTGATTCCCATTTCCATTGCGCCGTTGCTGAATTTGAAGACGCCGTTGCTCTCATTGACGCTGGCGACCGGACGCTCCTTCTTCACTGTCAGCCTGCAGTTGAACCTGTTCATCGAGGACGCTTTGAGTTCGGCGCGGAAAACAATTTTCTTACGCCAGTCCAGGCTCAGGTTTGATTCTTCTTTCTCAACCTGTGCCGGAATTTTCCTGCCGCCCGAATAAACGATTACATCCGTGAATGTCTGGTCGTCCTTGCTGTAATTCTGGTCTGGAAGCATGAATTCGCAATAAACCGTTTCTTTGGTGTCGAACGGATGCGGATTGTAGACCAGTACCGGGATTTCACCGGCGGGCGCCTTTTCCTGTCCGGATGACAGGGCGAAGAATGCTCTCGCCTTCACCCTTGAAATATTTTCCAGTGCGTGATCCATCAGGCGCGTTGACATCTCTTCAACTGGCTGGATCGATGAACCGGGAAGTATGTCATGGAAGCTTGCGATGAGAAGATCCTCCTGGGCTTCGGAAAGCTCGGTAACCGGATAATCAATGAGCTTCTGGAAATATGCAGATGACGCCATTTTTTCAGTCATGTAATATTCGTTTTCAAGGAGGCGGAACTTCTGCTTCACCCTGATCATGGACACGTAGCATCCGACTCCCCAGTGATTCAGGTTGCCGCTGAATGACGGAATCTTGCCGTCTTTGCTTTTCCTTACATCGGAAAAATAATCCTCGGGGGTTGAATGCAGGATTTCAATTTCATCCGATTTGTCCTTGATAAGTTTTTTTATGTCGGCGATGTCTTTTCTGGAAGGGCCGCCGCCGTGGTTTCCGACACCCCATAGCATCATGTTTATTTTCCTGTCCGCCTCGTCCTTGATGACACCTTCTATCTTCTCGGTGGCTTTCCCAAACTGTGATCCGTAATGACCACCCACACGCCTGCAGAGCAGGGATGTGTTGTTGAACCCCTTCCAGATGAACGTATCGTCCGGAAGCTCGCAGTCCTTCTTGCCAGGCCTGCAGAAAACATAGGAGTCGTATCCGCATTTCGCCATGATCTGGACAATTCCGCGGCTGTGTCCGAATGAATCGAAGTTGATTGCAGTCTTCACTTCAACTCCAAATTTCTCCCGGAAATAATTCCTTCCCGCAATCATCTGCCTGGCAAATGTTTCGCCGGAAGGCATGTTGCAGTCAGGCTGGAGATACCAGCCGCCCATTATATGCCATTTGCCCTGCTTGACAAGTTTCTGGATTTTCTTGAAAAGTGAAGGCTCGTATTCCTCGACCCATTTGTAGAGTATGACTTCGTTGTGGTTGAAGATGAAACCGTCGGATTCAGAACACAGCTCGGCAGCCGTCCTGAAAGTTGAAACCGCCTCGGCGGCCCCTTCCTCCCACTCCCACAGCCACATTGGATCAATATGCGAGTTGCAGACAAGATGCATTTTATTCATTCGAGACTCCTTATTGGAACATTTGTATTTCTAATTCACTATTTCTCTACCCTAAGAGCAGCGCATGCACACTCCAGGGAGCAATATCTTTAATGATGACACTCCATCCATGTTTGGTGACTACCGGTCTTGCCGGGACCTTTTTTCCGCCAGGCGACATCAGGGACACCGGGATTGATGGTCCATTGAATCGGAGAGTTGCCAGTTTGATGGTGTCGAAGCCTGCATTCAACAGAACTATGACGCCTCTGTCTTTCCCGGGAGAAAGCCGCACAACCGGAATCAGAGGCACGGTCTCTTCAATCCGTACAGCCAGTTGTCCGCGTGTAGCCCAGTCTAAAACATTCTGGAGCTGTGTCCGTTTGGCTTCCGAACCAATTAACAGCCACGGGGCGTAACCTGAAACGATGACCCGTCCACCAAGATGGTTTTCAAATGCCGTCATGCAGGGACCGAGCTTCTTCCCGAAATAGGATTCCAGTTTTGAGAGAGTCCGTACTTCTTTTGACAGTGGTTCCAGCATGTCTCCAAGTCCTGTGGCATTTCCCCAGAATTCAATCCTTGCATCACGTGCTGATCCGTTCCATGGCCTGTTTAACATATCATCAGTCAAGCGTTCCATCACGCCATTGTCCCAGCGTTTTTCAATACGAACGCCGGTGAGTTCTCCCATTCCGCGTTTTTCCAATATCTGCAGGGTTGAGCCATCCATCAGGACGGCTCCGGCAAGCATTTGCCGCAGTTCCGCATCTGAAAAAGTTTCTGCCACTCGTCCAGACAGGATAGTGGCGACTCCTGGGCGATGCGCACTAATCGGAATACCGACACGTCCAAGAGATTCGACAGCCTGATCAATACCATGGCGCCAGTTGGTATCGAGCCATGATTCTCCTTCGTGCAAGTCGACCCTGCCAAGCATGCCACACGACCATGCCGGCCAGAGGCCATGCCCCTGTAAACCCTCAGACTGAGCAACAATTGCTTCCCAGAACGGGCGGGCTTTGCGGATTTCGCGCATCATCGGCTCTCGGATTTTGAGATTATTGTCTCCCACGGCACAGAGGGAATTGAAGGCGATGCCGTTGAGCCCGTATGCCAGCGCCAGTGTGCATTCATTGATCAGGGTGGAGAGGGATTTATTCAGTGTCTGGTACGGGAAATTCTCAAGTTCGTATTGGCGGTCAACTATTGACGGCGGGAATCCGTCGCAATACCTGGCGGTATCCAGCGTTTTGCAAATCATTTCAGCGGGCCGGTTATCAGTGTAGAATCCCCCGCCCGGACGGTATTTCTCCGCCTTCAGCGCAGAACAGATCCGGGCTAATTCGGAGCCGTTGTCGGAATATATAGGGCCATATGACATCAGCCCCGTCTTGATTTTAGGATTGACCGCATGTATGGCTGAGGCGATAACACTTCCAAGAGATTCCAGTGTCCGGATATTATGTTCAATCCAGCTCTGGCGCAGCTTTATTCCACTTGGCGCATTTAGCGCAGCAATCAATTTTTCCCGAGCCGGAAATGATCTGCCTGTGAAATCCGAGAAAAGCTTCAGGCAGGTCGGACAGAAGCATCCGTAGGTGACTCCGTCACCATGATTGCTCATGCGGAAATCGTCATCGATCCAGATAAAGTCAGGCTCCGCCTTTGCGAAAAGCGTGTACTTCTGACGTACGTATTCACGCAGTTCCCGGGTGTTGGGGCAGGCACAGCCTTTCGATATTGCTCCGTTGTGTCCGACTATCGGCTGTAACGGCAGGGATGGCCCAAAATCCCATGCCTCATTAAAATGGCCCAAGGTGGTGAGGACATTGATGCCTACACTTGGAATCCCGGCGGATTTCATAGCGGCAACCCGGTTCCGGATCAGCTCCGCACGTTCCTGTATTTCATTGAGGGGAAAATACAGACGGTGTGTCAAAGTTTCGAAAAACGCAACTTCATCAACGATTTTCCGGTGCTTGGCGAGAAAACTCGTCAATTCATGGGATTTTGAATCCTCCTCGTATAGCGGAACTCCGATCCGCCATGACAGCTTGAGCGGAGATCGCAGGATGGAAGATTTGACTTTCCTGGCATTTGCGTCCGCGCCTGCATGTTTTGATGATCGTCTAGCAGCCATGTGTTTCAGTCCTATGATGCAATCAGCTTTACGGGACAATAACCACTTTCACAGCTGCGCTGTCCTCCAGGGAAACTCTCAATGCCTCCTTGATCTGCTCAAGCTTGTACCTGTGGGTTACAATCGCCTCTCCGTCCACAACCCCTTCCTTCAGATACTGCAGGGCGCGCGGACCGTAGAGGGCCGGAGATGCGAAGGATGCACGGAGCTGGAGCTTCTTGAAATGGAATTCGTTTGCGTCGAAAGTGACATTCGCGGCTTCGCCGAATGCGATCCCTATGAATGAAATTATCCCGCCCTTGGAAGCGACCTTGAATGCGGTCGGCAGTGTTTTCGGCGGCGCCGTAACAAGGATGCGGTTTATCTTGCAGCCGAAATCATATGTTTCCAGCGGCGACTCAACCGGATCAATGCATACATCCGCTCCGAACTTCTTTGCGAGCTCAATCCGCTTTGTCCGCGACTTCAGTTCGGTGACAAATATCTTGCGTGCACCCGCCTTTTTTACAAGCGCCGTCGCCATGAGGCCGATCGGGCCCTGTCCCATGATGAGGACATTTGAGTTCATGTTTATGTCTGAGAGCCTGAAAAGATCGATGGCGACACCGAGCGGTTCCTGTACGGACGCCACTTCCGGGGAAAGTTTTTCGTACGGTATTGCGGAAATCGCAGGAGCGATCATTTCTTCGGCGAACCCGAAACTAGGCACACCCCATATGGACTTGATCTTGGAGCAGATCTCCTGTTCCGTGTTCTTGCAGTTGTCGCACTTTCCGCAAGGGCTGGCGGAGTCGAGGACTATTTTCTGACCGACCGCTAAATCCAAAACACCGGGGCCGAGCTCGAGTATCGTGCCCGCAATCTCGTGTCCGAACTGCTGTTCCTTTTCCGATGATGAATGGACGTCGGTGCCGCAGACTCCGCAAGCTTCCACTTTCAGACGGATTTGCCCGTCCTTCAATGCCGGGAGCGTTATGTCCTTCAGATAAACTTCCTTGCCATTTCTGAAAACTGCCTTCATTGGATACCCCTGTCTTTAATTATTTTTACTGTAAAATCTCATGAATCACTTTATTGTATTTATTAATTATAATACCCTTCCGAATGTTTGCATATGCCTGTGAATGACATATAATATGGATTATTGTGACAATATCGGAGGCGTATGGGAAGAGGAAAAACACTTAAAGACATAATCTTTTTCAGCGGCAATCTGTGGGAAAGCGAATTCCTTGCCGAGAGACAGAAGCTGTTCAAAATCCTTTACGCGGAACGATATTCCAGCGCCCGTAGCAGCAAGGTCTTCACTTCACATCCTTTCTGGGAATTCACAGTCGTGATGAACGGAGAGAGCTATTTTGAAACGGAAAGCGGAAAGATCCCCCTGGAGAAAGGCTCTGTTGTCCTTGTCCCGCCGCACTGCAGGCATCTGGAGGGGAACCAATATCTGGATACAATATGGATCGGCTTCAACTGTGAATTCATAAACAAACCAAGGCAGGACGAAGTATATTTCCTGAAAAACAGCAGTCTTGCGAATCTCGCAGAGAAGTTCTGGTTGTTTTCAGAACGGCATTTCGGCGAGATCGGCTTTGAAATGGATGGAATGCTCATGGCAATGATAGGGATGTTCTTCAGGATGATTTCCGAAGGGATTCCATCCGGGGGCAAGGATCCGATTGAAAAGGCGATCGCCCATATGCACGGGCATTTCTCCGAGAACATCACATTCCCGGAACTCTCGAAATCAGTTGGCCTGAGCCTTGGATACTTCTACAGGCTTTTCAAGAAACATACAGGGAAAACGCCATCCGACTATCTGGCGTCTGTAAGGGTCGAAAGGGCTTCGAGGCTGCTGAGGATGACCGACCTGAAAATATGTGAAATATCCAGGAACGTAGGATACAGGGACCAGCTTTATTTCAGCCGCGTCTTTAAAAAGGCCAAAGGCATATCACCTAAGGTGTTCAGAAATAAAAGCTGAAGCGTGATATGTCAGTCTAACCATTGACTAACCACGGAACACACGGAACACACAGAAAAAGATAATTGTTAACTTTTTGCTGCGCAAAAAAGTTAACAATTAATTTTGTAAAAAACGTGCAAAAAAAAGAGGCTATTTCTCAGATCGAGCAGGTAACTCGATTAGAAAGACTGAATATCCAATATCCAACACGGAATATCCATCCG